>JAUHZM010000019.1 GCA_030426005.1 Gammaproteobacteria bacterium | reverse complement strand
ATCCGACAACGCGCATTACTGATTGCGGTCGTCATCTCGCTGATCTTCAGCGCCGTATCAGCAATGCTTTGGGTCGGTGGAAACGACGTCATCAGTGGCGTCATGACCGCTGGCGAGCTCGGTGCGTTTGTGTTCTACGCGATCATCGTCGCCGGATCGGTGGCCACCATCTCAGAAGTAATCGGCGACGTACAGCGCGCAGTCGGTGCCGCAGAGCGATTATTTGAACTACTGGGCATCGAGAGTTTGATTCAATCTCCAGCCCAGGCCTCCCCTGCTGGACCACTTGCTGCTGAACTGCAATTTGATGGCGTGGAGTTCGCGTATCCGTCACGACCCGAGCAGCCGGCGCTCAAGCAACTTAATCTGACCATTCCAGAAGGTAAATCGCTGGCCTTAGTTGGCCCATCCGGGGCCGGCAAATCCACGGTATTCGAGCTACTGCAACGATTCTACGATCCCAGCGCCGGTCAAATTCTGCTTGGCGGCACCGACTTAAGAGCGTTCTCGCCGCAAGACTTACGACAACAACTGGCGATTGTGGCGCAAACGCCGAGTTTGTTTAGCGGCGACGTGTTCCATAATATTCGGTACGGCAATCCCGACGCCAGCGAGGAGGCAGTCATCGCCGCGGCCAAGGCCGCCAATGCGCATGAATTCATCACCAGTTTACCAGACGGCTATCACAGCTTTTTGGGCGAACAAGGCGTTCGATTGTCGGGCGGCCAAAAACAACGCATCGCCATTGCGCGCGCTATTCTCAAAGATCCGCGCATTTTATTACTGGATGAGGCCACCTCGGCTTTGGATGCCGAGAGCGAGTTTCGCGTGCAACAGGCGCTAGAGAATTTGATGCAGGGACGAACCACCATCATCATTGCTCACCGTCTGGCAACTATCCGCAACGCGGATCAAATCGCAGTAATGCAGGATGGCGCTGTGATCGCACAAGGGACCCACGACGAGCTACTCAAAGCCTCGCCTCTGTACAAACGACTGTCAGAACTGCAATTTCAGGAGCAAAGCAAGTCCACTGATGAGCACGACAACGAAGACGTGCCAACAGTTACACAATAATTGAAAAGATGAGAAGGTGCGCTTGTTCCAGGTGATGGGAAGCCCGAATACCTATCAGGGTAAGACTTTGAGGTAGGGTTTTACTGTCACTTTAGCGTAGATGCCATTGAGCTTATAGGGGTCTTCCGAGGCCCATTGTTCAGCGGCCGCGAGACCGTCAAAATCAGCCACTACCAAACTCCCGCTGAAACCCGCATCACCAGGTTCGGTGGAGTCGATTGCCGGATGGGGTCCTGCGATCAACAAGCGGCCGGCGGCTGCCAGCGCCTCAAGACGTGCCAGGTGCGCAGGGCGATGAATTTTGCGGAGTGGCAAGCTGTTTGCCACATCCTCACTAATAATTGCGTACCACACAGCTAGTGCAACATGCCTGTCGCAACCGCAATTTCTTGCTGCTCGACGCGCTCCAACTGAATGTCGCGATAACGCTCGATACCTGCCTCGACCATGGACTGTGCGATATCGATTTTATCCATCGGCAACAGGTCCTGCACTTGATCCGAGATGGTAATGGTTACCAACGGCTCGTCCGGATTATCCGAACGACGCAGCGCGATGTCGCCATTTGCCAATTGTACAAGTTCAATTCTGGGTTCTGACATAATTCTCTCGTTAGTTTCTCTGTACTGATCTGGTTCAGAGTTGTTATTAACCTGCGATCTTACTGCGGGTCTTAACCTGCGTACTGCTGGACCTACATAGTAGCACAATGCACGTGGTGACGCTTCTTCGCAAGTTGGACGCGCCACATTTAAGCCCCATACACAGATTGTCTGCCTCAGATTTCATCAGTCGCTTCGTGTTTTAGTTTATAGTGTCGGGCCAGCATTATCTCAAGAGTTACATGGGTCGAATATCATGAAAATATGGCAACGCGCGCTGTTGTTATTTGTGGTTGTGGTGGCAGTTTTTGCCGTGTACCTGATCATTCAGGTTCGTCAGCTCGACGTAGAACAAATCACAGATGACTTACACATTATTCGAGGTGTTGGCGGTAATACTTCCGTACTGCGTACAGACCAGGGAGCAGTTGTGGTCGACAGTATGACGTTCCCGATGCAAGGTCGACTGATTCGTGCCAAAGTGGAAGCGCTTACAGGACAACCCGTCGCGTTGCTGATTAACACCCATTACCACCTAGACCATACGCACGGTAACCCCGGCTTTGATACCGGCACATCGGTGGTGGCTACAGAGCGTACTCTGTCGCACCTAAAAGTTCTGGATACTGACTTCTGGGAAGGTGACGCCGCGTTGTTACTGCCCAACGACACTTTCTCCGACCGCAAACAATTTCAATTAGGCAACAAAACCGTCACCGTCATTCACCCAGGACGCGGACACACTGATGGCGACTTAATTGTCTGGTTCGAGGAAGACAACGCGCTCGCACTCGGAGACCTATTCTTTAATCGACACTACCCGAATATTGATTTGGAAGCAGGTGGCTCAGTACAAGCCTGGCCAGCCACCTTAGACAACGCTCTGGCCCTCAATGCGGAAATTATTATTCCGGGGCACGGTGCAACCACGGATCAACAAGGTTTACGCGACTTCCAGCGGTTTATGGCCGAACTCGCAACGCTCGGCAAAACCGCAGCAGAAAACAATGAGAGTCTGGAAAAAATGTTGGCCGACTCCCCACTGAGCGCCGACGCCGGTTACGAACCCATCACCATGGCAGGCATTCCCATCGGTCTAAATCGAAAGTTCGTATTACGCCGCGCATGGGAAGAAGCCACTGGCAACGTTGAACTAAAAAATCCACCTCACCAGTAAGCTAGCCAATAACCGAATTCAGTATTAGTTAGATTATGTTGCAAGTACCTCGCGCTATTTTTTTTGACCTGGACGAAACCCTGATTGCCAACAAGATGCCCGTGCCTATCCTGTTCCAGACAGTATACGGTGATGTTATTCACGAGCACGATGAAACAGCGAGAACGGCGTTTTTTACGGCCCTGCGCAACAATGCCAGCACACTGTGGTCGACTATGTTCGACACGGCGCACTCACCGGAATCCCAGTTCATTGCTTGCTTCGCCGCGTGTCTACAAGCTGCAGGACACAAAGGCAACACCGACCAAATTGCGCACGCTATGTTTGATCGTTTTCTGGAACTAAGCAGCAGTAATGTGACGCTCCATCATGATGCGCTCGACACTTTAACCGCCTTACGCGAACGCGGCTTTATCACAGGCATCATCACCAATGGCATGGAGCATGTACAACGCGGAAAGATCCATCAGCTGGGACTGGAGTCCGAGGTCGATCACGTAACCATTAGCGCTGAAGCTCGGGCTCACAAACCCTTTGCCCCCGTTTTCGAACTTGCGCTAACACGAGCTGGCGTCGCGCCACACGAGGCTTGGCAGATCGGCGACCATGCGCTGAACGACGTGGCAGGCGCTATCCGCGCCGGTATGCAAGGCGTGTTTTACGACCCGGAGCAATCCAGGTTGGCAACGGCATTCGACGACATACCGGAATCACCACACCATACCATCGGCGCCTTAGCAGAAATCGTCAATCTGATTGATTCAACTGAACCGAATTGAGACAGGGTTATCGAATCAATTTTGCACCTCGCCAGATAGCACCTACGGCATAAAACCTGGACCACCGCCATCGAATCAGTGCGTCCTGGTCAAGGCACACGCATACGTTCACTCAAAAACTTATGCATCATTTTCGCAGAATTGCTTCCCGAGTCGGTCGCTGCGTCAAATACGCTGATGAGCTTGCAGCATGCTAATCATCTATTTGAGGGATTTACAATTCCACAATAGGTAGCCAAAGATACACACTCCTAAACCCATGTTTGAAAGGAGCCCCCCCATGCTGCGACTCGCAATTATTGCACTTATCACAACTGGCCTTGCCATCGCTGGACTAAGCGTAGAAACTGTTCATGGCCAGACTAAAGTTGTCGTTGTGCCGCTAGGCGATGACGCCGTGACGGCGCCACGCGAAGAAGTTGAGTCTGGCGACACCCGATTTGACGCAACGCAAACGTATAAAATACTGGAGTCGGACAGCCTGCAAGGCAGCATTTCAGTCGCCGGAGACGTGGACTACTATCAGCTTTTCATGCCATTTTGCGTTCAGGTTACTGCCGAAACCCAGGCCGTTGGTTCTGATACCTGTTTGACCGGCGGCAAGATCAATTCAAAGATCACGATTCTAAATAGCACTGAATCACTGTTAATTGGTACCAACGACAATATTGCTGCTGGAAATACCTGCTCACGCGCACAAGGTGTGTCAGCGGCCCATTCTGGCGCACGAGGTTTTTACTACGTGCGCGTTCAAGCGTCTGACAGTTGTCATAGCTGTACCTTCAATTACCGTTTGAAGCTCACCTACACACCCTGGCTTTGCTAACACCAGCGCAGATTTTTGGTTAGCAATAAAATAGACGGGGTTACAGGCTAAGTTTAGTCCGCAAGTCAGCGTTATACCGCTTCGACAATGGCAGCCTCCGGCCGTTCTTTAGTAGCACCTCGCCCGATTGCCCAGGCGGTGCTTCAATCGCTTGCACAAAATCAAGACTCACACCGTAGGATCGATGTGTTCTGGCGAAGTCCCGTTCATTCATTTCACTCATAAATTTCTCCATCGTGTTGCGCACCGGATACACCCGTTCGCCAACATGTAAATTCACGTAGTTTCCTGCTGACTCTACCCATTGAATATCGCCGAGTTTCAAAATGAACTCAGCACCCAGTTTCTTCACCAGGATTCGATCAGAACGCTGTGGATCATCCTCACCCTGTTGCACCAAAGACGCCTCGCCGCGCAAGCGCAATACAATGGATCGATAGCCTTGGATAATGATCAATAGAAGGAAAAACGAGATGGCATCTTTACGGTATTCATACAAGAACCCCACTGACCAGCTGCCAAACCAGTAGTCACTGCCCATCAACCAGTAGATCAACTCTCTGATCGCTACCATACCAACCACATGGAAAATGCTAAATAACACTGACCACAACAGAAAATTGAGCAAATTCGACCATAGCTTTACCCAGGAAAATTTACCTGAGTCGAGCACCCACGTGACAAACGGTATCAACATCACGATCATAAACGAACTGCTGAATTCCCAAACAAACGGCTCCCAAAGCCCAAAAGAAACCGGCCAATTACCGGCGGCCTTTTGCTCCATCAACACCGACGTGGCCAACACTAAGGAGTTGATCAAAAAGAAAATAACGACAAACCCGACCAGGTATTTTTTTTCGTGTCGCAAAAAGTGTTGATATGGTTCCATTGGTTAACACCGCCATCTTAGGTAGGCCAATCATAGTCAACATTCGTCACAAGGAATAGCCACTGGTCCCAAAGGCCCTTCACTTCAACACAAAAACCTCGTTGAAGAAGCAGCACGGTGCACACTTAGCGCCCTGAGTAATTAGGGTACGCATGCCATGCCAACAACCACACTAACGACACACAACCGACGCCACGATATCGACTGGGTTCGAACACTCGCATTTCTTCTGCTGATTTTTTATCACATCGGCATGTACTATGTGGCGGATTGGGGTTGGCATGTGAAAAGCCAATACCAAAGCGAGCGACTGCAAACACTCATGCTACTGGTCAACCCGTGGCGCATGCCACTGATCTTTATTATTTCCGGCATGGCATTAGCCGCGGTGGAACGAAAAATTAATGCCGGGACGCTACTTAAAATTCGCACTGTTCGGCTTCTGGTGCCGGCCATTATTTGTAGCTACCTCATTGTCTGGCCCCAAGCGTATTTTGAAGCCGTGCAATATCATGGTTATACCGGCACTGCGCTAAATTTCTTTCTCAACTACCTGACACCAGGTACTCAACTCCTGCCTAAAATGCACCATAGTCCACTGGGATTGTTTACCTGGAACCACCTTTGGTACCTGTATTACCTTTGGGTCTATACGCTGGTGTTTATTTTGTTGAAGCCAGTGTTGGTTCTTCTCGAACCTGCTGTTCAATGGTTGCTGAAACACACTCTATTGGGATTGCCTGCGGTGATCGCCTGGTTTGTGATGATCGAATCGACGCTTGAACCGCTGTTTCCGGCGACCAACGCGCTGGTCGACGATTGGTACAATCACGCACGTTATTTTTCGTTGCTGGTTCTGGGGTACTACCTGTTTCGTTCGGAAACTTTCTTCCAAAGACTGAACGGTGCACGGAGCTGGTTTCTGATCAGTGCGGTCTGCTTGTCAGCGTTCTCGCTGGTTATCAAGTCGAATACCCTCTTCTGGCAATGGGGTCGTGTACTGCCGCTGATCATATTGGTGAGTGCTGCGCTCATGTGCATCTTCGCCATCTTTGCCTACGCACACCGCCACTTGAATCAACCCTCACCAGTACTTCGCTATATGAACGAAGCGATTCTGCCGTGGTATATCGTGCATCAGACGCTGACGATTTTGGTCGCATCGCTGATTAAACCGATAGCATTTGGTCCAATTCTGGAGGCAACGATTGTGATCATAGGAACGCTACTTGGTTGCTTTTTAAGCTATGAATTGATCAAGCGTGTCAGTGTTTTGAGAATGATGTTTGGTTTGAAACAAAGCCTAGCATCAAGGTAGCACTAGGAGATCGGCACATATCAAACCAGGATATCAGTGCTACCAAAGCCAAAATAACAGCTTAACCGGGAAGTCCTTGGTGTAAATCGGTTTACCATTTTCAAACGCTGGTGCATAACGATACTTCTTAATTACATCCAGCATTTTGGTCTTAGACTTTTCATCCGACACAACAGTGACTAGACGCGGGTTCTGCACGAACCCGTTTTCATCGACATCAATCAGCAGCTCGTGCTCAGTGCCCTTGAATTCTCGCCGACTAGCACTGGAGGCTCGAAATTTACCCTTAAACATAAGTGAAGGCCCCTTGCCGAAACGCCCCGAAAGCACCCGGCCTGCTTCAATGGCATGTGGTGTCGCCTTCTCAGACATTCCACGCAACTCGTAGACTTTTACTAATTCCTTGTGCGTCAGTGCCAGGTCCATGCTGCTTTCTTCGCCGATCGACCGCAAACTCTGAAGAGACTCCAGCATGTAGGCTTCTGCTCGGGCAAATTTTCTTTTTCTACGCTCGATAACGCCCAGCGTAAACGCCGTATTTGCAAACAATTTGGTGTTTTGAGCATTCATCTTACTAAGCGCGGAATATGCTTTGGTAAGATGTTTTAGACCCGCTGCGGGCTTTTTAAAGAGCTCCATATCATTAATCAAATGCCCCGCACCATAGCTCGCCATAGCATAGGCCATTGGATCGCTTTTTCCTGCGTCGAGTGCCTTTGATATGAAATCATAGACTCGTCTCTTTTTCTTATAATCGACCTTGCGCTGATGTCTTGCCAGTGCGAGATACACCTCAACCAATCTCTGTTCCGAGCCCGGCGTACGCTCATAGTAAGCTCGCGCTGCGTTGAGAAATGGCTCAGCTTGGTCCATTCGAGCGTCAGTCCGCGCAATCCCCACCTTCAGTGTAAGAGCCGCCCGTCGTGGTTCATCATTCACGTGGAGTTGGTTCGAAATTTCATAGGCGCGAGTGATCGCCATCGCCGCTCGCTTGCGTCGAAAAGCATCACTCATCACGCGATACTCCTCCATGGCTGCATCGAACTGCAATTGCAGGTCTTCATTTGCTTTCGCAAAATCACCACAGAAAATGAGTATCGAAAATAACGACAAAAAGATAAAACGCATGACGCTCACTCGTGAATTAATCAGTTCAGTGTTGCTAATGTTGCGACCCAAAGGTCTGGAATTCCACGGTTGATTCACATCTCTACCGCTGCACGTAGCTTAGGGATATAACTGCGAGACACCGGCACGAACTCGTCAACGCCCAGCAAACTGAGCTTTAAGCCCTGAGCATTGCCAGCGATGCTGGTGACACTTTTAGGGTTGACTAAATAAGATCGATGACAACGAATAATACCGATCTCTTCAAGCGCCTGTTGCGTGGCCGCCAGCGTGGTACGTACCACCTCACGTTGTCGGATGGAATGATCATCGCGAAAATGCACCACAACGTAATTCTGCATCGCCTCTACGAATAGTAAAGACGCGCCGTCCACAGACAAGCTCTCGCCATGCACAGCTTGAATCCTAACTTCACGTGTTGCCTGCGACCGATGTGACTGTGGTTTGATCGAACTTGCCTGCCGTTCGTACTGGCTCTTGGCACGCAATTGCACCAGCAGACCTGAAAACGTGACAGGTAGCACTCCAAGCAATAAAGTATATCCCAGCATCGTGCCGAAGAATGAGTGTACAGCGTACTCGCCCGGATACACACTACTTAGCAGCCAGTAATTACCCAGTGCAATCCACACCAAGTTCAGTAAGGAGGCCAACATCCATTTCCATAGTGTCCAGCTAGCGGCTTCCTTCTTGATTTTCAACACATAGCGAACCACCAGGTCAAACACGGTACCAAACACAATGGTTACCAGCCCAAAGCTCGCACACAACCACAGCAGGTCTTCGCCGACACCATGTAGACCAAATGGTTCAAACAAATACAGAAACACAGCCACGAACACGCCAACAACCGAAATTTGCTTGAAGTCACCAAACCAGCTCTCACTGCAGGGAAAGGGTTCTCTCAGTCTGTTTACCAGTTCAGTCAGCATTGTCGCTATCAATCACCTTCTATAGGAAGCTCCGATTATAAACAGCTTCCACCGCAATCGCAGTGCGGAATTGCCTCAACCTGAGTGGACCAGTAGAATCGGAAGACCCTGTCAATAACGCCTGTCAGCACTCGCCGGTGAAACGAACACCATGATTAACCACCTCACCATACTGTTGATCGGTTTTAGTGTATTTGCCCTAGTCATTTTACTGGGCGCGTATTGGTTTTTTCTGCCAGACATGCGCAAGAGCCTGCCGGGCAAGCTTGCATGTAGCGCGCTCATTGTCTGTTTAATCCTATTACAACTGGCCCACTATCATCACTTTGCATTTAATACCGACTTACTCAGCTATCGTGTCTACGGCGTCTTATTGATGTTCGCACCGCCGACCTTCTACTTCTTCACTCGGGTGGTCATACTCCCTGATCCAGACTACCCCTGGTGGCACTTACTGCACTTGATTCCGCTAGGAATAAGTTTTCTGGTGCCACTGACGCATCTGCCGCTGTTCGCGTTCAGCATTGGTAGCCTATACGTAGGATGGAGTGTAGCCAAAGTACTGCAACTGCGCGGACAACATGCACGGTTCAAATTCGAACTGTTTTTCTTTGCCATGTTCGCACTGATGGCAGTCATGGCGTTGACACTCGGGCTGGTGTTACCAGTACTGCCGCACGCCATCTATTATCTGCTTTATACCAATGCCATCTCGGTTGCCGTGTTACTGATTACGGCTGCATTGATCTTTTTTCCGCACCTATTGGGAGATATCCGCGATCTAACAGAAGCTGCCTACAGCAACACTAAGCTGGCAAACGTTGATATCGCACTTAAACGCGATGCACTTGACCACGCTATGCGCTCCGAGCACCTCTATCAAAATGAGGAACTTAACTTATCTACCTTGGCTGAGGTCGTCGACCTAACGCCCCATCAATTATCCGAACTCATTAACACGGAATTCAACGTGGGCTTTTCAAAATTCGTGCGCGAACATCGCGTACGTGCCGCCAAAACTCTTTTGAGCACAGACACAACATCGTCAATTTTGGCGATCAGCATGATGACTGGATTCCGTACACAATCAAGTTTTTACAGTGCCTTCAAGGAGCTCACTGGCATGTCGCCCGGTGCTTATCGCAAACACTATTCGAATCAGACTTAATACGCCTTCAGTGCCGCTTTTACAAAGGAGCTGGCGCCAAGACATGAGGAATCTACGACCGGTTAGCCCAAAATATTGCCACACGTCATCTAGTTCCATCAGGAAGGACTTTTGTGTGCTAACTTAAAACCTCACAGTCATTTAGACCCCTACGTCAACTTTATATATAAACTATGAATCGAAAATTATTATGCTTTCTGGGCGCATTAGTCTTCGCCTCAGACAGCTCGCTTGTACAAGCGCAGACAGCCTCGAATCTTGTTTTCGAACGTTGTCAGATTTCACACGAAGCTGTCACTCGCGATGCTGAATGCGCGGTATTAACCCGCCCTGAGAACCCAGCCGAGCCAAATGGTAAACAAATCGAGCTATTCGTTGCTCGTATTCCTTCTGTGGCAGCCACGCCTGCTCGTGATGCGTTCACCGTGATCCAAGGTGGTCCAGGTGCTTCGTCGATTGATATGGCAATCGGTATGCATAAGATTCTTGAGCCTATTTTAAGTAAACGCGATGTGCTTATTGTTGACCAACGCGGCACAGGGCGATCAAATCCATTGCGGTGTGCTGAATCTCAACCTGAAACGTTATATGAAGATTTCGATCCAGAGAAATTCAAGCAGGAACTCAATACTTGCTTAGCGGACCTCAGCCACTCCGATTTGCGTTACTACACCACCTCGGTGGCGGTACAGGACTTAGACGCGGTGCGAGAAGCCGCTGGATACGACCAACTGACCGTCTACGGTGTTTCGTACGGAACTCGGGTCGCGCAGCATTATTTGCGTCGCTTTCCAGCGCAGACCCGCGCGGTAGTTTTGGATGGTGTTGCGCATATCGGTTTGAATCTCGCGGGCGGCGAAGTGGCTCGTCGCTCCCAGGACGCCTTTAGCAACATGAATCAACGGTGTAACGAGGAACCGAGCTGCCAAGAAGCATTTGGCGACATCAAGTCGTCCTTCGAGGCGCTTGTGACAAGACTTAAAGAGAAACCGGTAACCGTCACATTACCCCACCCAAAATCTGGAAAGTTAGTCGATCAGCAACTGACCGAGTATCACCTCTACGGCGTGGTACGTATGTTGCCCTACTCCACAGAAGGCTTGGCAATGTTGCCGTTGGTGTTGCACCAAGCCAAAGAGGGCTACTACACGCCGCTGGCAGCGTTGGTTATCAACGTTGAAGGCAATATGCAGAACGCTTTTGCCACGGGGATGCACAACTCGGTAATCTGTGCGGAGGACCATCCCTTCATCACCGAAGCAGACCTGCAAACATCACGCGGCACGTACATCGGCGAACGCATGCAACAAGTTATCGACCTGTCTTGTAAAGCATGGCCACGAGGTGAAATGGACGAGGATTTCCGCGAACCATTCGATTCGGATAAACCAATTCTGATTCTATCAGGCGAAACAGATCCAATTACGCCACCCGAGAATGGCGAGGTCGCGGCTAAAATGTTCAGCAATGCGCAGCATGTCGTGGTACCCGCGCATGGTCATGGCGTCATTCCACGTGGCTGTGTGCCAGGTCTAGTTCGCGATTTCGTTGCCAAAGGCAATTTCGAAGAATTTAACCCTCAGTGTGCAGCGCGCGAACGTGCTGTGCCATTCTTTGTCACTAGCACAGGGCCAAAACCATGATTCAGGCAAATAATTTAAAAAAATATTTTGGTGCAGTGAAAGCGGTGGATGGCGTTTCCTTCAGCGCTGAGAACGGCAAAATCACCGGCCTGCTCGGACCCAATGGCGCGGGCAAATCCACAACCTTACGAATGCTGTATACCGCCTTCAAACCTGATTCCGGCTCGGCAACAATCGATCAATTCGACATCACGCGTCAGGCTGAGTCAGTGCGCGCGTCAATCGGCGTTTTAACCCATGGCGCGGGCATTTATGAGCGCCTCAGTGCGCGGGAGAACGTGCGCTACTTTGGCGAATTACACGGCCTTACCGGCGCCGCTTTAAACAAGCGGATTGACCAACTGGCAGACCTGCTTGAGATGGAAGACTTTATCGACCGACGTGCAAAAGGGTTTTCACAAGGTCAAAAAACCAAAGTCGCGCTGGCCCGTGCCCTAGTGCACAGTCCGCGCAATGTGTTATTGGACGAACCAACCAATGGTCTCGATGTGATGGCGACGCGCGGCTTGCGTAAAGTGATACAACGTCTCAAAGACGAAGGCCATTGTGTTTTATTTTCCAGCCACGTCATGCAGGAAGTCGCCGCTTTGTGTGACCAAATTGTGATTATTTCTGGCGGTATTGTTGCGGCTAACGGCACACCAGATGAGCTGCGCGCCAGCACCGGCAAAGACAATCTGGAAGACGCGTTTGTGTCAGCCATCGGTTCAGAAGAGGGATTAGTGTAATGCAAACAAATAAAATCAGTAATCTGCGTGGTTTCTGGACCATTCTGCGTAAAGAAATTCTCGATAATCTGCGTGATCGACGCACCCTGACGACCATGGCCGTGTCGATCATTGTCGGCCCGATGTTGATGTTCGGCTTTCTCTGGTTCGCAGAAAACACGGTGAAGAAAGAAACCGACTTGGTCAACGCTAAGCCCATTGTCTTGCCCGTGGTCGGTGCTGACAAAGCGCCAAATCTCATTGCCTGGCTGGAACAAAATAACTTTGAGATTGTCGATCCGCCAGAGAATCCGGAAGAAGCCGTCAAAAGCGGTGATGAGCGTGTCGTATTGGAAATCAGTGATCAGTACGCTGAAGCCTTTACACAAGGCACCTCGGCACCTTTACGGCTGATCCACGACAGCTCAGTCAGTGGGCTAGAAAAGATCGGTTTCCGAACACTCCAAAAAACACTGCTGGCCTACAATTCACAAATTGGCGCTATGCGTTTGATGGCACGCGGAGTCAACCCTGAAGTTGTTAAGCCATTGCAGCTCAACTCCTCCGATGTCGCGAACCCGCAGGCACGCAACGCACAAATACTGAGTATGATGCCGTACTTGATCGTGCTGTTCATCATGGTTGGTGGCATGTATTTGGCGATCGATACCACCGCCGGTGAGCGTGAGAAAGGTTCGCTAGAACCGCTACTCACGCAACCGGTGGCCCGTCATACCATTCTGTTGGCTAAACTCGGTGCGACCATTGTGTTCTCGGCGCTGACGCTGCTACTGGTTCTGATCGGGATCGGGTTGGCGATGGAGTACGCGCCAATTGACATGATTACCTTGTCGATCGACGCAGCCAAAATCGTGAAGACCTTTATTGCTTGCTTGCCATTCGTGTTCCTTGGCTGCGCCATGATGGTGCTCATGGCGTCGTTCACCAAAAGCTACAAGGAAGCACAGTCTTATCTCGGCATGCTGATGATCGTACCAAGCCTGCCGCTCATGTTGTTGATGATGATGTCGCCGCAGCCGAGTGTCAGCAATATGTGGATTCCGAGCTTGAGTCAGGGTTTGATCATTATTCAAACCTTTAAAGGTGAAACGATCGACTCCAGCCTGATTGCCTTGTCGATGGCAGGCAGCACATTGATAGCCATGCTGTTGACGTTTATCGCAATAAAGTTATATCAACGTGAACGCATCCTTGGCTAACACGCAATAAATCTGTCACTGAAAGCGGCCCATGATGCGGGCCGCTTTTTTAATGCCTACTGAACAACGAGCTACTTATTCGATTCAGCGTCCAAGTCGGATAAAGAACGAGTCGGCACCGCAATATTGCACAACCCAATTCGCCCTGCCGGATGCAAGAACCACTCTTCTTTCCGTGTGGTGCGCGCTGCAACATGCTCACGGAACGCCGCGCTGTCGGTACGCATAACGGCAATATCAAGACTGCCCTTTGGCAGGTCGCTGGCCACTTTCACTGACTCGATAGGCACGTATTGGTCTGGGTCTTCATAGAATCCCAAACTCCCGGTGCCACGCGGCAAGGTGGTGAGATGCTCCATGCCTTCGAGGACACGGCCAACCAGCGTCACATTCAAATCCAGGTGCCGTGGAGAATGGCCGGTCACGACGTACAAACCCGAGCCATTTCCAGAGTCGTCGCCCATGCCACGAGATACACCAACCATGCCATAACAATGTGTCAACCAGGCCTGCTTACCATCACTCGCAGTCGGAAAACCGTCCACAAAGCCAACTTGGTCGGCGTAAGCATCACGACTCTCAACGCGCTCAAAACCGACCGCTTGCGGGTCCGTGTAGAACTCGACTTTTAATTTTTCCTTGGCAGTCCCCAGCGGTTTAGCTGACGCTTCATCGCTGGCCGTATCGCCCCATTGGGCGACATAGTTCTCCTGCGAACGGATCACGGCGGTCCCATCGAAATAACCTTCGCGTGTCATGAGCAAAATATTCTCGACGTGATTGGGCGCGAATTGTGGTGCTAATTCAATGACCACGCGGCCAGTTGGTAGCTGCATCACGATCACGCGATCCAGGTCCAACGCACGCCAGCTTGCTGTTGCATCGTCCGTTTTAGCTTTTGTGGCAAGATAATCCGGGTCAACAAAGTCCGGCATCACCGGATAATGGTAACTGCGGTACTTAGTCATATCCGGTTGACCTGCCTCGTCCCAGGCCAGCCACCACAAACGCGCCAGAACCCAGGACCCAAACGCCAGCCGTTCAACCGCGAAAGACTCAAAATCTGCGGCCACTGACTTGGCAGATTTGCGCTCAGCGCGTTGCTTCGGATCCGTATTGGCTTTGAGCAAGGAGATTGATTTATCCAACTCGAGCAATTGCGGCAAATAGGAATGACTGTCAGCCAACAACGCCCAAATAAGCGCTTGTGGATCACGCAGTACAGCGTCACGTTGTTCGTCTTTTAAGGCTGGGAACCAGGTATCTTGAAACGCCATTTGATTCGCTTGCGCAGACACCTTTGCTGACAAACCCAGCGGCAGATACATAACCACGTCAGACTCGAAGTAACCATGCAAGCCCTTCTGCCCGCTCAGCTGACCATCGTAGTTTGCTGTGGTGTGGTGTGGATTTGCCAGATCGCCGACAAAGTGCGACATCAGCCCCGCATAGAGTAAGGCCTGATTGACGGCTTCTTCGTACTCGGCATCGCTGGCCGCCGATGGCACCGAACGCAACGCCGTAACCATCGCTTTATAGAGCTGCAAAATCCGCCACGGCGCAGTGCCGACTTCCACCGCATTCAGACCTTTCGCACTCGCGTCTTGCTGATACTCGGTAAGTTCAAACGGCACATCGGTATACGCTTTAACCTCGGGGTAAACACGCTCCAAATTGATGTAATGCGTGCTGTAATTGCTGTCACGATCCTGTTGACTCATATACGGGGCGCGCCACACGATGTCTGGCACATTCGACAGATGCGCAAGCATGTGGTCGCGCGCCAAAAATGGGGTTACCACGCGCGTATTGTCCTCAGTCATTTGACGCAGGTTTTGCACCGCGACGCGGGTTACCACATCGTGGCCACGCTCGCCCCAGCCCCACACAATTGAGCTGGTCGATAGCGTTATCAAACATAGGGTGGCACTCGCCACGCGGCGTATTCGTTTCGAACTAAACATAAAGATTCCAGTTACGTTAATGGCTTGCAGCCAGGGTAATGTGGTCATTCATTTCACAATCAGTTGCTAGTATGCCGAAGCAAGGTTACAAACTTCAAATAATTCCATGTCTTCAATCGCAGATTCTAAAACACCGAGCAGTTCCGCCACCTTACCATTGGCCGATCGTCTGATCGATTGGGCGGAACTCGGCAAACTCCCGGATTTTCTCCTTCGTTATGGTATTCGGCGACTTTGTCGTCAGCGCTTGAAGGACGAACACATTAATGATCCCGCTCGCCAGCAACAGCGATTTCAAGCCTTGATCGACTCATTGCGCAGTAGCCCAATTGCCATTGAGACAGACGCCGCCAACGAGCAACACTACGAAGTACCGAGCGAATTTTATCTGGTAGCGCTGGGTAAGCGACTCAAATACAGCTGCGCCTACTACCCCGAATTAGACGGTGCAGCGGCGGGTCATACCAGTCTAGATCAGGCTGAAGAAGCCATGTTATCACTGTATATGGCACGCGCTGGTTTGCAAGATGGGCAATCGATTCTAGAGCTTGGCTGCGGTTGGGGATCGCTAACTTTATGGATGGCGGAAAAACTGCCGTCTGCCCAGATCACCGCCGTCTCAAATTCAGCCACGCAGAAAGCGTTTATTGACGCACAATGCGAATCGAAGGGTTTCAAAAATGTGACCGTAGTGACCTGTGATGTGAATCAGTTGACGCTCGATGAGGCACAATTCGATCGCTGTATCTCGATCGAAATGTTCGAGCACATGCGCAACTATCAACAGCTACTTAGCCGTATTGCCGGCTGGCTGAAGACTGATGGCAAACTGTTTGTGCATATCTTCGCACACCGAACGTTGATGTACCCCTTCGAGGTCCAGAGCGAAGACGACTGGATGTCAAAATACTTTTTTACCGGTGGCTTGATGCCCGCAGCCGACACTTTATTGCACTTTCAGGACGACCTGCAAATAGAACAACGTTGGTTGCTCAACGGGCAACACTATGAGCGCACGTCAAACGACTGGTTGGCCAACATGGACGCCAAGCGCGACGAAATCCAAACCCTGTTTGCGCAGACGTATGGGGCTGACGAGGCTGTACGCTGGGTAAATCGCTGGCGGTTATTTTTTATGGCCTGTGCTGAGCTCTTTGGGATGGACCAAGGGCGTCAATGGATGGTGGGGCACTACCTGTTCGAAAAACGCCAAGTCGCAAGCTAGCCACTTCGACTGCAAGGTCCATCTATATACAACTGGGCTGCGCGGGACGGTTCTGTTAACAATTGTGTACTGAGTTCGATCGTGCGCTCGGCGGCCACCTCAGCCGACCATATGTCTGTCATCCGTTGGTGTGCCGCCTGACCGAGCTCCGCTAATTCTGATGGCGACAGCGCAAGGAGCGCATCAAGTACCGGCCGATAATCGTTGTCGTGACACAAAAAACCGCTTTTGCCGTGTTCAATTAACCATGCCGCCGAACCCAGTTCCGCGTTGGCGACCACGCAGCAGCCATTCGACATAGCCTCATTCACCACCATGCCCCAGCCTTCACCATGATGACTTGTCATTAGAAATACATCGGCGCGCTGCATGTGCTCAAAAACCTGCGACTGCGTTTGCCAGCCCATCAGCGTTACGGCGTCCGCCAAACCGGCACGCTGTATCTGCGCTTCGACCTCAGCGCGCAACTCGCCATCACCGATCATCGTCAAATGGCATCGGCGACCGCCCTTCAGTAAGCCTTGTAGGATTTCTAGCGCCATATGCGGCTGCTTGACTGGACTCAACCGAGCACACCACACTAGCTGCAAGCAATCACTCGGTGACCGATCCAACAATGCCTTAGGGCGTTGCATAAAGTAACCGTAGCGCCAGCTCCGACCACGAAATACGCCTAGATCGTTTAAGTCCGACGCGGCATAACGCCCAATGGCCAACAGATGATAATTGTCGCGGTCCACTGAGTAATAATTTTTGAATAGATGCGGGAGCCGTGAAATACGCCGCCAAAAGCTTGGTGGCTTTTTCCACAAGCGTTCCTGGCACGCAAAGGTCAGCTTGCCGGCTCGTATTCGAGCGCGCACCAAATTGATTGGAAATCGCCCCTGAATAACGACATCGGCGTTATTGATCCACTCACGTGCTTCGTTCCGCTCAACATCAGACTGCCACCAGCGCAGAATGCAGGCGTCGCGATACGCGTCGCGCCAACCCATTTCGCTGCGGGCATCACTGGTCGGCTTATGAAAAACAATGCGAAAGTGATCTTCGCCAAGGCAAGCAACCATCGCGCGTGCAAAATGCATTTGATGGTAAGAAGCCTGGTTGGTTAAAAAAAGGATACGCAGCGCCATGCCGGGATTATACGTGACACCGTTGACCAACTTAACCTTAATGCGCGCTCGATTAGTGTGGATTCTGCGGGCGATATCGACGACTCGCTCTCGCCGCCCAAGACTCTTTATCTATCAACGGCATACGCCACTGCTTGTTCGCAAACAATGGCGCTTGATCCGCGTAGTGCGGTGAGTTCTGATCGCTGGTCGCGCTGCCAAACTGATGGATTACGCGTGCACTTTGATTCTGATTGGCATCCCACTCCACCATAGCGATCCAGGTATCCCCATGCGATGCCCAAGCTTTCTGATCCGGTTTGAAATCCATGGCGTAGATTGCGCGTAATACATCTGGGCCACCATCCACTGGGAGATTCACCTTACCGCGCACCAATCGATTAACCTCGCCCCAGGGCACCTGATAACTGCCATAGTGACGGTTCAGGTAGGACACAGCTTGCGCCAACGCTGCGCGTAAGCGTGTTTCGGAGCGGTCTTCGGGTGTGTCACTCTGAGTGATCTCACGCATCACCATCACCGCCAAGGCTGCGTGAGGATTCTCTTGATTGGTGTTGTAGTCCCAGTCGCGCAGATAGTTTTGTGCTGCGTGCAAACTGGGTTCGGTACTGAAATCTATCTGCAACAGGGCCTGAATAATCTGCGCGTGATCCGAATCGAGTGCGTAACGCGTGTCAAACTTTTGCATCAGCAGCTGGTCACGACTCACTAACGATTCGCCGTCATTCAATTCCAATAAACGAAGCGCGCGATTGGTCTGATTCGTCGCCAAGCCCATCGACTCGGGAAAGTTATCCGGCTGCAAGTTATCACGACCATCGGTCGCGCTGAACGGGGTATTGTTGGCGTTAAAAACCAGACCAGACTCAGGATTGATAAGCTTGGGTACTTGAGCAAAATCGCGGTAGCGCTGCCAAATCAAATCTCGGCGGTTGCCGGGCAGGTCCTTGCGCCAATCCCAGCCCGTTAACCGTTCTGGGTATTGGGCATTGTGAATAAAGCCGATATTGCCGTCGCGGTCGGCGTACACATAGTTGATACTAGGTAAGGCGTTCAACGCCATGCTTGCCATAAACTCGTTCAAATTCTGACTGCGGTTGAGGCGATAGTATTGCTCCAACTGACGAATTTCACCCATCCCGGCATACCGCACGGCGACCGTGTTGTCACCAGCCTCAATGACGGAACCATGTTCACTGCGCAGCAAGCGGCGTTTCGCAGGAAACCGAAACGGCCCCCAGAGGTGGACGTCAATGGCCACGGACTGCACGTCAAAATCCTGCCACTCGCCATCTAATTCATACTGAAGCGGGTTATCCGGATTGCGTGCCAATACATAGCTATCCACTAGGTCGATGTGGTTAACGGTGTTAGCCCAGCCAAGATTGGGGCCGTAGCCGTGCAAGATAACGGGCGTACCTGGGAACACACCGCCAGACATTTTCCAGCCAGTCTGTGATTGCAAATGCGCTTCATACCAGGCGACCGGGCCAGTCATTGGCTGATGTGAATTAATCAATAGGCGCGTTGCCCCATCGCCACTGCGCTTGGGCGCCACTGCGATGGCATTCGACCCAAGTTCAACCCCACGAGATTGAGTCAAGGACCACGCTGTGGCGTTACCCGTTGGTGACAAGGCAATCTCCAGCGTGCGCTCTGGGTCAAACAATGACTTTAGCGACTTATCAAAGCCATAAAAAAATGGAGTTTTGAACATAAACCCCGCCACCACATCTTGAGCGGTGAACGGTGCTAATCCTTGCCAGGTTTGATCCGGGTGATGCGCGGCATAAAGGTTTAAACCTTCTGCGTAGGCCGTCGCCAACACTTTGACATCGTCTGGCACATCGGTCGCATAACGTCTTTCAAGCGTCGGCCAAATCTGCATAAAGGCCACCACGTAATCGGTAGCCGCAGCGTCAAAACCTCGATAACGCGCTAACACACCACGCGTGGCGGCGATCGTTTCCTGTGTGGTTTGGAAGTCGTCCTCAGCATGG
>JAUHZM010000282.1 GCA_030426005.1 Gammaproteobacteria bacterium | reverse complement strand
GAGCGCTCAATGATTGAGATATTGGCTGGGTAGCGAAACAGTTTGCCGTTTAGCGTCGCTATGATGGCTGCAGTAGTGGCGATTAAGTGAAATAACAAGAGCAGCGGAATCGCCAACGCACCAACAATGATGTAGGCCATAAATAAACACATCAGTAGATACAGATAGCTCGTGATTTGGAAGCAAATTGCTTCGCGGCCCTGATAATCAATGTATTCTGATTGGCTACGCCGTGTGACCCAAAGGTAGTAACAAACCAGAAAGTTGAGCAGCGGAACTCCGGTAAAAAGCAGCAATCCACTGCGTTTGAGTTAAATGCGTTTTTAGCTTGGGTTGGCGCCGTACCAGCAGCAACATCGCTGTTAAGCCACACATGAGCCCTGCGATCAGCAGTGAAATAACGGTCAGAAACGACATTTGAATTTCGGTGTCGATGCCGATTGCGGCCCGCACTAAAGGCATCAGGGCAATGCCCATTAATAACATGGCCAGGCTGAGGAAAATCCAGCTGGGGAGACGATTTACCATAGAATTGATTGAATTGGGGAAAAAGCTGTTAGTACTTCACTCTCGTGAAGTGTATTAAAACATAGTTGGTGCTAAACTCCGCCGACTTAATTAAATCAAATACCCTTAGAAGCACGAAAAGGTATAGCAATGCGGAATTATTTATTTACGTCAGAGTCAGTCTCGGAAGGCCACCCTGACAAAGTTGCGGATCAAATTTCTGATACCGTTCTAGATTACCTTCTTGAAGAAGACCCATACTCACGTGTCGCGTGTGAAACCTTGGTTAACACCGGCTTGGTGGTATTGTCGGGCGAAATCACTAGCTCACGCAGTTTAGACGGCGTGGTTGAGCGCATTCGCAATACCATCAAAGAGATTGGCTATAGCGGCTCCGAAATGGGTTTTGACCACAGTAGCTGTGCGATCATGCTGACCTTGGATCCGCAATCTAAAGACATTGCGCAGGGCGTGAACGAGGGTGAAGGCATTGATTTGGACCAAGGTGCTGGTGACCAGGGTCTGATGTTCGGTTATGCCTGTACTGAAACCGACGTTTTGATGCCGATGCCGATTGCGTATTCGCACCGCCTGGTTAAAAAGCAATCCGAGTTGCGTAAGAACGGTCAGTTGCCCTGGCTGCGTCCGGATGCGAAATCCCAAGTGACTGTTCGTTACGAGAACGGCCAACCGAGTTTTATTGACACAGTGGTGTTGTCGACTCAGCACGACGAGTCAATTTCACATAAAGACTTAGTGGAAGCGGTCATCGAAGAAATCGTAAAACCGGTTTTACCGGCTAACATGATCACAGCCGATACCAAGTATCTAATTAACCCAACGGGACGTTTTGTGATCGGCGGACCGGTTGGCGACTGTGGTATCACAGGACGCAAAATCATCGTGGATACCTACGGCGGTGCCGCGCATCACGGTGGTGGTGCGTTCTCGGGTAAGGACCCATCGAAAGTAGACCGTTCTGCAGCGTACGCGGGTCGCTATGTGGCGAAAAACGTGGTTGCCGCGGGTTTGGCTGAGCGTTGCGAAGTACAAGTTGCTTACGCGATCGGCGTAGCAAAGCCGGTGAGCTTGATGGTAAACACTTTTGGCACTGCCAAAATTGATGAAACTAAAATCGAAGCTTTGGTGGCAGAGCACTTTGACCTGCGCCCGAAAGCCATCATTAAGACTCTGGATCTGCTGCGACCCATCTATCGTAAGTCAGCGGCCTATGGCCATTTTGGTCGTACGGAAGAAGAGTTTACTTGGGAGCACACTGACAAGGCTGATGCCTTGCGTGACGCTGCCGGACTTTGAGTTCGAAACTAAAGTTAAACAAAAAGGGCTGCAATCGCAGCCCTTTTTTATGTGATAAATCTTTGTTTTACGCGGTGGCTTCTGGGTCTGATTCGGTTGGTTCCATGCCCGCCAGTTCGCCGTTGACTTCGGCAAACTTCAAACTGCCGTCGCCGGAAAGTAAGATTGCGATATAGCGCGTTTTCTCAAAGTGGGCGAATACAATTAGCATCATCACCGTGATCGGTACACTTAGGAACATGCCGGCAATTCCCCAAATGCTGCCCCACAGGGTCAAGGACATCATCACCACGAAAGGACTGACATTTAACGAGTTCCCCATCAATCTAGGCTCAAGAAAGTTGCCTACGGCGACCTGAATCGCACCAACCCCAGCTAGCACAATAAAAAACTGGGTAAACGTATCAAACTGGATCAAGGCTAGAATTGCTGGAAACAGCGTTGCGATGATCGAGCCAATGGTGGGAATATAGTTCAGCATAAAGATGGTAAACGCCCAGAAACCAGCGAAATCAACGCCAACCCATTTCAGCACGCCGTAACTGATAATTCCGGTCAATGAGCTGGTGACGGTTTTGATCCATAGGTAGGTTTGAATGTCTTCCTGCGCGTGCGACAAGATGCTCATGATCGAATGGCGGCGATATCGGTCAGGAAAAATAGCGCTGATCTTCTTCTGAAAAGTGCCTTGTTCCAGCAGCATAAACATCACATAAAACAACACCAGCGAGATATTACCAATCATGCCGGTGAAGGTACTGGCCAGTGTGCTTATCAGCGGCGCGATCTCAATCCGGCTGACCATTTGCTTTACATTTGGTAGCAGATCAAAGCGCGAGTTCGCACCAAATTTTACCAGCATCTGATCAAAATTAGCCTTGTACTCCGGGGCGGCCGCACGGACTGCTGCGATGTTGTCAGACACCATATTGATCGCAAAGCCAAAGAACAGGCCAATACTAATAAGGGCCAGAATCATAGTGATCCAATTGGGCTTCTCAAAAAATGGAATGGCGCGCGCGAAGGTCCGACTTAACGCGTTAATGACATACCACACCATCACTGCTACGGCTAACGGCACTAAAAACGCCTGCCCGACGACCAAGACATAGAAAATCGCGATGGTGGCTAAAACGACAAGCGAAACAGAAATGGCGCGGTTATCAATGGTCATTGGGGTACTCAACTGGACAGCGGAGCACCTATAGTAAAGCCTTGCCTAAATCTCAACAAGTCGCATGGGAGGCGTGAATGAAAGAGAGCAGGTATAATCTCGGCATTGTTTGATTATCTGCTCTGAATGAGCACTGATTTGATGGACTTAAAAACCTTAATTCGTACCATTCCAGACTTTCCAAAGCCGGGGATTCAATTCAAAGACATTGAATCAATTACCGAGCATCCAGACGCATTCGCACACGTCGTTGAGCAGTTTGCTGAGGCCATGGAGGCCCATGACATTGATAAAATCGTGGCATTGGATGCGCGTGGTTTTTTGTTCGGTGGCGCCTTGGGCTTGCGTCAAAAATTACCGATCGTGATGGCGCGCAAAAAAGGCAAGTTGGGCGGCGACTGTGTGGCAGAAACCTACGCCTTGGAATATGGAAGTGCGGAAGTAGAGTTGCAGAAAACCGCGATTAAGCCAGGAGACAAAGTCATGATCATCGATGATTTACTGGCTACTGGCGGGACTGCTGCTGCGGCTGCCGCGTTGGTCGATCAAGTTGGTGGTCATGTCACACTGTTTGCTTTCGTTATTGAGTTAGCAGAGCTGAATGGGCGTGCACAATTAGGCGACGTAGACACCGTCGCCCTGGTTGCATTTTAGTCGAGAACAGCTTGGTATGGGCTTTAACAGGGTACCCCAGTTAGCATTACTAATCGTGATCGCGCTCGTTGCTGGTGTTGCGATCGCGACTGAGTATGCGGGTCTGCGTGCTCCTTTTATGGTGCTGAAGCCACTCACCACGATTTTTATCATCGCACTGTTTTGTCGTTTGTCCGACGGCCTCGGTTCGACCTTGTCGCGCATCATGTTCGTCGCGCTTTGCCTTTGCCTGCTGGGCGACACTTTACTGTTGTTCGAATCACTGTTTGTGTTTGGATTGGCAGCATTTTTACTGGCACATATCGGCTTTATTTGGGTATTTGTAGGCAGTCATGGCCTGCGTCTGGCATGGCTCCCAACTGTGCTCATTGTTTTAGCAGCGGCGGGTTATTTCTCCTTGTTGTTACCGCATTT
>JAUHZM010000281.1 GCA_030426005.1 Gammaproteobacteria bacterium | reverse complement strand
CAGGCGGTTATTTTGGCAACCGGCGGTTATGGCCGGGCTTATTTCTCCTGTACTTCGGCCCACACCTGTACTGGTGATGGAAATGCCATGGTGCTGCGTGCAGGCCTGCCTCTGCAGGACATGGAGTTTGTACAGTTTCACCCGACCGGCATTTACGGTGCCGGTTGTCTGATCACCGAAGGGGTGCGCGGCGAAGGCGGATTGCTGAAACTGCCGAATGGCGAACGGTTTATGCAGAACCATCACGAGCAAGCAGAGCTGGCACCGCGTGACATCGTCGCGCGTGCAATCGACTATGAGATGAAAAAAGGCGGTTTTGACTCGGTATTTTTAGACATCAGTCACAAGGGCGCTGATTTTATTCTGGATCACTTCCCCAACATCGCGGAAAGCTGTACCAATTACGGCTACGACATGACCCAGCAACCGATTCCGGTGGTGCCAGCGGCACATTACACTTGTGGCGGTATTCTGACCGATTTGCGTGGTCGCACCGACCTGAAACGTCTCTACGCAGTTGGCGAAAGCAGTTGTACAGGTTTGCACGGGGCCAACCGTCTCGCTAGCAACTCCCTGCTAGAGTGTCTAGTCATCGCGGAATCCGCTGCAGCCGACATTCGCAGCATGTTGCGCAAAAAAGACAAAACCAACTTCCCGAAACTGCCAGCTTGGGACGAAAGCAAGGTGTCGGACCCAGACGAGCGCATCGTGGTATCGCATAACTGGGATGAAATGCGCCGATTTATGTGGGACTACGTGGGCATTGTGCGTACCAAGAAACGCCTACAACGGGCTAAAAACCGCATCCAACTGCTGCAAGAAGAGATCATCGAGTATTACGGAAACTTCCGAGTCAGCAACGATTTGATTGAGTTACGCAACTTAGCGACGGTAGCAGAGCTGACCATCGAATGTGCGCTTACACGTAAAGAGAGTCGCGGTCTGCATTACACGTTGGATTATCCCGACATGCGTTCATTTGCCACCGACACGATACTCACACCAAACAATTTTGTGAGTCATGCGCCGATTCGAGACTGGGCAAACTCATAAATCTCGTTCATGACGCTGATGCATGCCACAGTTTCTTGTATTATGTGTTGCCTGATACGTAAACAATAACAATTATTAACTCGTCGAGAACTACTATGCAGGACCCATTGTCTCGGATTGACCTCAATTTACTTGTGTCGTTTCAAGTATTGATGCAGGAGAAAAACGTTACACGCGCCGCCGAGCGTTTGTTCGTGACACAACCGGCCATGAGTAAAACACTGAACCGGTTACGTAACCTGCTGGAAGACGAATTATTCGTGCGCTCGTCGCATGGCCTCACGCCAACACCAAAAACCCTGGAATTAGAAAGACCGGTTAATGACATCCTAAACCAGCTGACCGAGCTCATGGTCAGCAATCAGGAGTTCGACCCAGCTAACACCGCAGCCACCATTTCACTGGCAACACTCGGCACCTCAGCCAGTGTCGGGATGCCCAAATTTATCAACAAGTTACGGCAGAATGCACCTAAGGTCATGCTGCTAAGCCAAAACATTGATGACAAATGGGAAGACCGCTTGCGTTCCGGTAGCCTAGACTTTGCCATCGTGGCGAAGAAAACGTTTAGCGACGATTTTGTTACGCACAAACTGATGAGTATCAAACCGGTGCTCTATATGCGTAATGACCATCCACTGGCAAAGGTGGACCACATTACCCTGGAGCAACGTCGCCAGTATCAACATATGGCGGTGTATTTTCCGAATTTTGAGACCACGAAGGACGATGTTAAGAAGCTGTTTGCCTCGTTTGGCATTCTCTCCAATGTGCCATTCCTGACCACCAATTTGATGGTGTGCTTGGAAACTTTACGTGAGACCGACATGCTGATGATCGCGTCTGATCGTTTAATGGATTCCAGTCTGGTGGCAGAAAACTTCGTGAGTAAGCCGTTAGAAGATTTGATCAATCTGAAAATTGACGCCCTGTCGTTGGTGCAACATGTGCGCACCAAAAACTCGCCACTGCATAAGTATCTGACGGAACTGATTGTGCAGAGCTTTCATGAAGCGGAAGCCTTACACGCGAGTCGTCGCAATCAGGCGTTGGCCAACGACTAACGCCCTTGTGTGCACCTAGCCCTATCCTATTCGCAGCTGGGTTGAAAAGGCCTGCAAACGCCGAATAATCCCTGCCAGTACCGCGTCGTCTGGCGCTATTCGATCAAATAGCCAATCCATAATGGTTGGATCCTGCACCTCCAGCAATTGCTGGAACGCGGCTTGTGTGTCGGCATCCAGCGTTGCGTATTCGCGATTCAGGAACTCTGTGAATAACACATCGAGTTCCCGAACCCCGCGGCGGCAACGCCAGACCAATTGTCGTTCGTTTAACACGGCGTGATGCTTACAGCGCACGCTCCGCGATCAGCTTCTTGATCTCACCAATCGCTTTGGCCGGGTTCAAACCTTTCGGGCACGTATTGGTGCAGTTCATGATGGTGTGACAACGATACAACTTAAATGGATCTTCCAATGCGTCCAGACGCTCACCAGTCGCTTCATCACGGCTGTCGGCCAACCAACGATAGCTTTGCAGCAAAATCGCTGGACCAAGGTACTTGTCACTATTCCACCAGTAGCTTGGACACGAGGTTGAACAACAAGCACATAAAATACACTCGTACAGACCATCCAGCTTTTCTCGGTCTTCTTTCGACTGTAAGCGCTCTGAGGCTGCTGACACCGGCGTCTTGGTCTTCAACCATGGCTCGACTGACGCGTATTGTGCGTAGAAATGCGTCATATCTGGAACCAGGTCTTTTACCACCGACATGTGCGGTAGCGGGTACACTTTGACGTCACCCTTACACTCGTCCACGCCTTTAGTACACGCCAAGGTGTTGGTGCCATCAATATTCATTGCGCACGAACCACAAATACCTTCACGACACGAGCGGCGGAAAGTCAGCGTTGGATCGATCTCATTTTTGATTTTGATCAGCGCGTCCAAGACCATCGGTCCACAGTTATCCATATCGATGTCATAGGTATCGATGTGCGGATTCTGATCATCATCTGGAGACCAGCGATAAATATGGAATGAGCGCACATTTGTAGCCCCTTCTGGTGCTGCAAAGTGCTTGCCCTCTTTGACTTTGGAATTCTTCGGTAAACTAAACTCTGCCATTTTCGACTCTCCCTAAACCTTAATAAACACGTGGTTTTGGTTTAATGTATTCAACATCATCGGTCATCGTGTAGGAATGCACCGGGCGATAATCGATGGTGGTTTTGTGCTGCTCGTCACACCACGCCAACGTGTGTTTCATCCAGTTATCGTCATCACGATCTGGCATGTCATCACGCGCATGTGCACCACGACTCTCATCGCGGTTAGCAGCTGAATTCATGGTGACCGTCGCCTGGCTTAACAGGTTCTCGAGTTCCAAGGTTTCGATCAGGTCGGTGTTCCAAATCAATCCACGGTCTGTGGTCTTAACATCAGCAAATGACGCCGCAGTGGCCGCCATCTTCTTAACACCTTCCGCCATAACATCGCCGGTACGGAATACCGCACAGTGCGCCTGCATGGTACGTTGCATCTCAAGGCGAATCTCCGCGGTTGAACGCGAGCCATTTGCGTAACGCAACTTGTCGAGGCGTTCCAGCGTTGCTTCACCAGCGTTATCAGCAATACTCGGAATTGGCTCGCTTGGATCAATCACGTCTTTGGCACGCAACGCTGCCGCACGACCAAATACGATTAAATCCAACAGCGAGTTTGAGCCAAGACGGTTCGCGCCGTGTACAGAGACGCAACCGGCTTCACCAATGGCCATCAATCCAGGCACCACGCTGTCAGGATTGCCGTCTTTCAAAGTAACGACTTCACCGTGATAGTTGGTTGGGATACCGCCCATGTTGTAATGCACAGTCGGCAAGACAGGGATTGGCTCCTTGGTAACATCGACACCAGCGAAAATCTTGGCTGATTCAGAAATGCCCGGCAAACGCTCTTCCAGCAAATCCGCACCGAGGTGCTCAAGGTGCAGATAAATATGGTCCGCATCTGGA
>JAUHZM010000280.1 GCA_030426005.1 Gammaproteobacteria bacterium | reverse complement strand
AGTTTCTGTGGAGCGTTTGGCTTAGCGTAAATAATTCGATCGATAGTCTGGAGCCTCATTGCTGCGATAGTAGCCGTCAGTATGTTGCTCCGAACTTAGAATAACCTCGGTTTCATTAACAGCTTTAGTTTGAGTACAGTAATCCGCTACACTAAGTCAACTTAGTTGTCCGTATGCGCAACCGACTCACCATGATCTTGAAAAAAGAACTGTTTTTCCCCACGCCGATTTATTTTGTTGATCTCGATGATTCTGCGGCTTTGAATTCATATTTGAAATCGCGTATCTACAGTTGGCGAGAACTGGATGCCGCTGGGGTTCAGCGATCTAATGTGAGTCAGGTTGGGGCTTGGCACAGCGCTACAACCATGTCGGCGCGGCCGGAGTTTGCGTCCTTTGTCGACTTGGTAACGGCTCAGATCACGCAGGTGTTTCAGGATCAGTTGTATTCAGCGGATTCGGTGCCGGTGTGTTTCAACATGTGGGCGAATATAAACCCTCGCCAAGGTTATAACCGAAGCCACGTGCATCCGGGTTCTTTGTGGAGTGGTGTATATTATGTTCAGGCGCCCGAACAATGTGGGCAAGTGATTTTTCAGGACCCCAGAGCGCAGGTTTCTGTGATGGCGCCGTCAATGGACGATGCGCGAGAACGTGGTGCTGAGCATTGGCCAGAGGTTTTTCATCGTGCAGTGGAGGGCAGGTTGATCTTGTTTCCCTCGTGGCTGCGGCATGAAGTCGAGCCCAATATGTCACCGTTGAGCAGTCCAGACAGTGACCGAATCAGCATCAGCTTTAACTATGGCCAACACGTGAACGCCACGAGTCGCGAGTAACCCGAGAGAAGAGGGCGATACACTGCCCTCATTAATTTAGTGTAGTGCTGTTGGATTACCTTTGTATATTTGCCTTCTACTTTGGCACGCAGCTAGCTTGGTCGTGATTACATCGTCGGGTCGGTATCGTAAAATGTGACCACAATACTCGCATCTGCGCCTGGTTCGCCAACGATGTCCGTTGCGGTGATCGTCTCGTTAAGTGCACCAGCTAATCCACCTTGACCGCCAGCAGCACCACCTTCGCCAAAAGTGAGGGTCGAGCCTGACAGCGCGCCTTCGGTATATAAGTAATTTGCACCACCAGCGCCACCGCCGCCACCGCCGCCTTGGCCAGCGCCACCACCACCACCTGCACCAAAAAATTCGACACCAAGGTGGCCTGCGCCGCCACCACCGCCGCCACCGCCAGCTTGAGAGATTGACTCGGCGATCGTATTGCTAGCACCTGAACCGCCGAAAACACCTTCACCTGCGCTACCAGTTAGGGAAATAACTCCGCTGGCACCACGTCCGCCGAGCGAGCCAGGGGAGAAGAAGGGCATCCCTTCGTTATAGACCACATTTCCGCCTAAACCACCACTGGAAAAGTTCGGTGTGCCGTTTTCACCAGCGCGAACGACAATTTCGTTGCTGTAGTCGCCCCCAGGTCCCCCGTTGCCACCAGCGCCACCACCGCCACCGGCCACGACATAAGGCTCGGTGTTACGCCAGACTGCAGCGAAGCCGCCACCGCCACCGCCTGAGGTGGCGCCGTAA
Source organism: Gammaproteobacteria bacterium (assembly GCA_030426005.1). GTDB lineage: Bacteria > Pseudomonadota > Gammaproteobacteria > Arenicellales > Arenicellaceae > Arenicella. Next base: position 2,485 of record JAUHZM010000280.1, on the reverse strand, counting down.
CTGTTGGTAGAAGGATTTACAATGTTTGTGCCTCCGCCTTGGCCACCTCCGAAATCGCCGCCAGCAGCCACATCGCCGGGTTCTGCTGCGATATCGCCGCCGCGACCAACACGTGCGGTCAGCACATCGCCCTCGAGCAATTGATTTTCTAGATTATAGATGGCGCGTACCGCACCACCGTGACCACCTGACGCGCCAGCGGCAAACTCAGATGCGTTGGTAGCAAGCGATGGTGCACCGGCACCACCGGCGCCATTAGCGATGATTTCAATAAATTTTGCGTTGCTGGGAATACAGATTTCCTGCGGCGTTTCAGCGGTGTTGACAGGTGAATAGGTTTTAGCGGAATCGAGTTGTGTGGAGCAATTGTCATCATCCAACAGCAAGGAGATCACCGAAGGCAGAACATCGGTGTTGGCCTGTGCGGTTTTCACAAAGGTGACGGCACCCGAGCCGGTAATCACCACTTGCTTTAAAAACTTACGTCGTTGGTCGCGCGAACTATTGCTCTCGGGCGCGTCTAACTCTAAGCCTTCGTCTTTCTTGTTGGTCACCGCAATTCTCCTGATTCCCTGGGAGTATCCACTGTGAATACTCCGTCAATTACCCGTATGTGTTTTCATTTTAGCGAAAAGTTCAACGAATGGAATGCGACTTCGGTCCATTTTTTCCGCGCTTTGCAACGCATAAAACGGGATGCTGATTGAAATTCGCGGTCCGGTGACACGAACGACTCGATGAAAGGTGCCGGGCGGCATGTACAACAAGCTACCTTGCTTTAAAGTAAATTCTGACGCGATCGTCAAATACTCTTGTTCTTGTTCTGGCGTCATTGCACGCACATGATTGGGGATATCCTTTTTGGGTTCGAAGATTTGCCATACAGCGTCGCCATGCGATTGCAATAAAATCTTATGTTGCGGTAGATCGCGATGCGCATTGTAGGAATTCCCACTGTCGTTGGTAGAAACGTATAAGTGAACATCGGCATGCATGGCTTGATCGGTGAAAAAAGCCTCAAGTTCCGTGCATAGGCGTGCGATACCGGGTGTAATCTGTGACGAGTTTGGCATCATAAAACTGTAGCCGTCTTGCAAATCTTGCGTGACAGCAGACTTGTTGAGTGCAGCCGGACTCCAGGCGCAATTCGACATCAGGTTCGCCGACCGGGCGCCATCTTTGATCACCTGTACGAACTGGTTGGCATTGCACCCGTCGTTCAAACGGCGTTCGATATCTTCCGGTGTCACTAAACCGTCAAATTTGTTAGCTGCACCTTCAACTACCAAACATTTACCCTCGTCGAAGTGCTGACGAAAATCAGCGAGTGAGAGTGGCTGAAAAACCGCTTCGAATAATTGCATACAGGGCTGCGTTCCTGGCGCCATAAACCATAAAGTCTCTAGCATACTCAATTGCGCGTAAGAACACACCTGCGGTTTTTATGCGTCACAGGTGCACATAGAGTGAGCCCAATATCTTAGACAAAAATCAATGATAATTTGAGCTAGATCAATTCCTACCGGAAGCGATTTGTTATGGTGTTAGCCTGACTTCGAGGTTTTCTATGACACAAAACACACATTCACATGCCGGAAAAATCACCTTTTTAGGCGCTGCTTTGGAAGTCACTGGCTCATGTCATCTGTTGGAGTCGAACGGTAAGCGAATTCTGTTAGATTGTGGAATGCACCAGGGCGGGTCGGCATTTAGCCGCAATGATGGTGAGTTTGATTTTGATCCATCCGATATTGATATGGTCGTGCTGTCACACGCGCATTTAGACCATTCTGGGGCGCTCCCCTTGTTGGTTGCTCAAGGTTTTAGTGGACCAATCTTCTGTACAGAAGGCACCAGTAAGCTGTTACCCATATTGCTGAAAGATGCATTTCGATTGTACGAACGCGATGTATTTCATCGTAATACGCGCCTCAAACGGGCCGGTAAACCAGAAGTAGAACTACAGTATCAATATTCTGATGTTGAGCAGGTTTTGTCTTTAGTACGAACCAGTCGTTACGAGCAGCCATTCCATATTGCCGATGGTATTGTGTTGCAGTTTTATGATGCGGGTCACATTCTTGGATCGGCCATTGTCGAACTTCAAATCGAGCATCAAGGGCTTAGTAAGACCCTGGTGTTTTCCGGCGACCTTGGCAACCCGGATACCGCCTTGATGTACGATCCAGTAGAGCTACAGCAGGCTGATGTGGTGCTCATGGAGTCGACGTATGGTGATCGAAATCACCGTAGCCATACCGAAACGCTGGCTGAGTTCGAAAGTATTATTAAGGCGGCAGATCGGGAGGACGGTAATATTTTGATACCCGCGTTTGCGGTTGGCCGTACTCAGGAGTTGTTGTTTGCGCTGGGTTGTTTGTATCAGGAAGGCAAACTCGAGGGTTGGCAGGTGTTTTTGGACAGCCCCATGGCGAAAGCTGTTACCAATGTATACAACCAATGCATGTCGCGGCTGGATCAAAAA
>JAUHZM010000279.1 GCA_030426005.1 Gammaproteobacteria bacterium | reverse complement strand
ACTAACTCTTGGGTCGAAAATCTCATGCCGCACATGATACGTCACAGCGAATATTAACGTCTATCCCTGTGGATGACCGATTGATCGCGCGCCAGCACCTCAGCGGCTAGAGTTGGCCTGCGAAGTTGGCTATAGTACTTTGTTACAACAACTCTCGTCGACGAGCGGCCAAGCCATGCCCCACTTTGCCAAATCGGCAGTCATATTTCTACTTAGCCTTAGCTTAATTGCTTGCGATCAGATTTCTGACACCGCCGAATCCACTGATGAACAAGCCACTCCATTGTTGGCAGCGCCAGATCACAGTCTGACGCATCTATTCATTGGCACTGGTAGTGTTCAGGGCGTGTACTTTCCCATCGGCGGCGTAATTTGCCGGCTACTCAATCGTCACAAAGATCGTCACCGCATCCGGTGTTCCTTAGAAAGCACCGGCGGATCAATCTACAATTTGCACCAACTGCGCGAAGGTAATTTCGACTTGGTATTTGCACAATCTGATTGGCAATTCCATGCTTATCACGGCACCAGTACATTTGAAAAAACCGGCCCTAATCAAGACCTACGAGCCGTGTTTGCGCTGGAAGCTGATCCAGTTATCTTGCTGGTTCGGGAGGACAGCGACATTCAGCAGATCGACGATTTACAACAAAGAACCGTGAGTTTTGGCTATACACGCTCCCTACAACACCGCATCATGAACGACTACCTCACTGTGAAAGGCTGGAATCCGGACAGTTTTAAAGCAGTCGTGCCAATGAGCGACACGCGCCAATTAAGTCAGCTATGCGAAGGCGGGATCGATTCGGCGCTCTTGTTGTCCAGTAGTTTGACAGATCACTTGGCAACGCTCGATGAGCAGTGTAAATTGCGCATGGTCTCGATCACCGATGACGCGGTGGCGGCTGTGATAAAAAAACACCCATACTACCGCACTGGATTGATCCCCAAGGGCCGCTACCTAAATGCACCGGAAGACACACGCTCTTTCGGCCTGGGAGCAACCTTCGTGGCGCTCGAATCTACCTCACCCAAAGCAATCTATCATGTGGTGAAAGAGGTGGTTGAGAACTTTCGTGACTTTAAATCCCTGCATCCATCGCTGTCGGAATTGGATAAAGAAGAGCTGTCCAACGCCGGGATTTCTATCCCCCTGCACCCTGGTGCAGTCCGTTATTACAAAGAAGCCAGACTATTAAACTAAAATGATAGATTCAGAACTCGCATTACAAAAGCTAATCGAAGGCAACAAACAATTCGTCGCTGCAACCGCTGGCGCTGAGGTGGCTGAAATCAAGACCACCCTGAAACGCGCATCAATTCAGGAAGGTCAAAAGCCCTTTGCAATCATTCTTGGCTGTTCAGATTCACGAGTTCCGGCAGAACTGGTATTCAATTGCGGACTCGGAGATCTATTTGTAATTCGTGTGGCGGGTAATATTGTTGCCCCATCACAGATCGGCAGTATCGAGTTTGCTTGCCAGCAGTTTAATGTGCAGCTAGTGGTCGTCCTGGGGCACTCACATTGCGGTGCGATCAACGCGACAGTGCAAGCACTGACCGAAGACCATGACGCCATTTCACCGAATATTGCATCGATTGTGGATCGCGTGACGCCTGCAGTTCTGCCGGTGGTCAACGCACACAAAGACTGCGGTCATGCGGAGCTAATTCATCGGGCCATGCGCGCTAACGTTGAGCAGTCAGTCAACGGCTTAAAGCTTCGCTCCAGACAACTACGTCAGCTCGTGCGCAACAACAAGTTAAAAATCGTAGGCGCAGAGTACTCAATCGAAACCGGTGAAGTTGAGTTTTATCTCAACGACTAAGTAGGCACTTCACCCAACACTTAAAAGGTAACACTTATGGTAGGCAGCCCGTTTAGTAACCTCTTTGGTCAATCTCCGATCAGCCCGATCCAGGAACACATCGGCCTGGCACACCAATGTGCCACCTTATTGCACCCTTTTTTTGAAGCTGCGATTAAGAATGATTGGGATGCTGCCAATGACCTGTACAACAAAATCTCAGACCTAGAGCACCAGGCAGACGAAGCTAAAACCAAGCTCCGTGCTAACCTGCCTAGCAGTCTAATGATGCCAGTTGATCGCGGTGATTTACTTTTGATGGTCAGCAAACAAGACAAGATCGCCAACCACACCAAAGACATTGCCGGCATTATGATTGGTCGCCAGATGCAGATTCCTCTCGAAATCAGCGAATCCATGCGCAAGTTTGTTGCAATCGCGATTGAGACCTCCGCGCAAGCCGTTAAAGCAGTCAATGAAATGGACGAGCTACTGGAACTCGGCTTCAAAGGTCGTGTACTGGAGGTTGTCGAGAAGCTGATTGAAGAACTCAATCGCTTGGAACATGAGAATGACGAATTACAGATTCAAGTTCGCAGTGAGTTGTTTCAGATAGAAGACTCCTTATCACCAGTCAACGTTATTTTTCTGTACAAAGTCATTGAGTGGATCGGTGCTCTGGCTGACGCAGCACAAAGTGCAGGCGGCAAACTGCAACTATTAATTGCGCGCTAGCCGCGTATTCGCACAAACTCATACACTAAAACAATAAATTGGGGAGCCACTGAATGGAAATTCTTGCTCAGCATGGCCATCTGCTGCTAATCATCGGCTGTGTCTTCGCCTTCTTCATGGCCTGGGGTATTGGCGCCAACGATGTTGCTAACGCAATGGGAACATCGGTTGGATCACGCGCGCTAACCGTTAAACAAGCAATTTTTATTGCCATCATTTTTGAATTTGCCGGTGCCTATTTCGCTGGCGGCGAAGTAACCTCGACCATCCGCAAAGGCATTCTAGAACCCGACTTGATCACCAACCAACCGGAGTTGCTCGTCTTCGGTATGATGGCGTCGCTGTTGGCCGCTGGTTGTTGGCTGTTGATCGCCAGTGTCAAAGGCTGGCCAGTATCGACCACACATTCCATTGTTGGTGCGTTGGTTGGATTTGCTGCCGTTGGCATCTCTGTCGACGCAGTTAACTGGGGCAAAATTGGCACCATCGTTGCCAGCTGGGTTGTGTCGCCGCTATTGGCTGGCACGATTTCATATGCACTGTTCACCAGCGTTCAGCGCCTGGTATTAGATACTGAAAACCCGTTTCAAAACGCCCGCCGTTACGTGCCAGTCTACATATTCTTTGTCGGCTTTATGATTGCAATGGTGACCTTACTTAAAGGGCTTAAAAACACCAGCTTAAATCTCAACTTCGGCTTTGAAAGCAAGTTTTTGAACAGTATGCCGTTGGCCATCGCGGTGGGCATTTTAGTCGCGATATTTGGCGCGCTGTTATTACGGCGCGTCAGCGAAAAGCAACCTGAAGGCAGCCATAATCGCTATGCAAACGTTGAAAACCTGTTTGCGATCCTGATGATTTTCACGGCAGCTGCCATGGCGTTCGCACACGGCTCAAATGACGTCGCCAATGCGGTTGGCCCGTTGGCTGCCATTGCCAGTGTGATTGAATCAGGCGGTCAAATTGTGAAAAAATCCGCGTTACCCAGTTGGATTCTCATTCTTGGTGGTATCGGTATCGTGGTCGGCCTGGCGACCTATGGTTTTCGTGTTATGGCCACCATCGGTCGTAAAATTACGGAGTTAACGCCGAGTCGAGGCTTTGCCGCAGAATTGGGCGCGGCGACAACCGTGGTGTTTGCATCCACCTGGGGCTTACCGATCTCAACCACTCATACGCTGGTCGGTGCGGTGCTGGGGGTCGGGCTTGCGCGCGGCATTGGGGCATTAAACCTCAATGTGGTTGGCAGCATCTTTATGTCATGGGTTGTAACCCTTCCCGCAGGGGCCGGTTTTGCCATCATCTTTTTCTTTATTTTGAAAGCCATTTTCGGGTAGAGTCGCCCCTAACCAATCAACCGCCAACAAGTCGCTAACCGAATCATCCAACGTACCCAATGAAGTTACTGCAACCGTACAACACGCCGGTCGATGATCGACGCGTACAAATTAGTGCCGCGCAAGGCAGCCAGTTTGCGAAACAAGTCGCCGGTGATTACAACCCGATTCACGACCCGGAATCCAGCCGGTTTTGCGTACCCGGT
>JAUHZM010000278.1 GCA_030426005.1 Gammaproteobacteria bacterium | reverse complement strand
ACCGAGGGGCCGCCACATCAATAAACATTGCGCGAACAACAAAATTGTAATTGCAGCTAAGAATACCCGCATCACCCAGTGTTTACGGGTCGACAGAATAATTAGTGGAATCATGCAGAGCACCGAACCTAATAAGGCTGGCACGTACACTTTCCAGTGATGACGCGTTTCAAAGTCAAGCTGCTCGAGCAGGATTATGGGCACCACCACGAACATGGCGGTCAGCACAAAATGCAGAATGAAAATGCCAAAATCTAGGCGAATGAGCTGACCATTACGCAATAGATCAAGCATCTTGCTCGGGACGGCGCGCACTTCTAGGTTATAGGTTTGCACTGGTGTTGGTACGGCTTTGACGATAACCACCATCGCTGCACCGGCCAGCAATGCAGTGAGCAAAAACATCCCCTTCACACCGATACTGGCCGCCAGCCAAGGCGCCACGATGAGCGCCATCATAAACGCTAAGCCGATGGTCATGCCGATTAATGCCATGGCTTTGGTGCGTTGTTCTTCACGGGTAAGATCGCTGGTCAAAGCCAATACCACCGCCGCAATCGCGCCAGCGCCCTGCAATGCGCGTCCCATAATCACACCTTCGATCGAGGTTGCCAACGCAGCCACTACGCTACCGAACATAAAGATAGTCAGGCCAGTCAGAATAATTGGCTTGCGACCAAAGCGGTCGGACATCATACCGAATGGAATCTGAAAGAGAGCTTGAGTGATACCATAGATACCGAGCGCGATTCCCATCAAAAACGGTGTCGCGCCGTTCAATTGCTCGGCGTAAATCGCTAAAACTGGCAAAATAAGAAACAAGCCGAACATACGCAGCCCATAGACAGACGCCAACGCGGCAATGGATCGGCCTTCAAGGCTGTTTAGGCCAGAGCGGTTCAGGGACGAGCCAGCAGAAGAATCAGAAGTCACAAGCAAAATTTGGTTGAATTTAGCGGGAATCATTCAAAGGAGACCAAATTCAGATTCCGCTTTGACATTGGGTCACGTATATTAACAGGTTGTTCTACTGGCAGGAACTTAAAACCAGGCACAGTCGATAATCTTCGATCTGCGCTTGAGCCCCTGCCAGCAACCAGTAAAATTGGCTTCGCCAACCTCGTAAATCGCTCCAATCCAGAAGTAACATCGTGCTTGAAAAAATTACTATCCGTGGTGCTCGAACGCACAACCTCAAAGGTATAGATCTAGAGCTGCCCCGTGACAAGCTGATTGTCATTACCGGTTTGTCTGGTTCTGGTAAATCGTCTTTGGCTTTTGACACTATCTACGCTGAAGGCCAACGTCGTTATGTTGAGTCGCTCTCAGCCTACGCGCGTCAGTTTTTGTCTCTAATGGAGAAGCCAGACGTCGATTTAATCGAAGGCTTGTCCCCGGCAATTTCGATTGAGCAGAAGGCCACTTCGCACAATCCACGCTCCACGGTCGGCACCATCACCGAAATCTACGATTACTTACGCCTGCTGTATGCGCGGGTCGGCGATCCACGCTGCCCGGACCATAGCGTCACGCTGGAAGCTCAGACCATTAGCCAGATGGTCGACCAGACCATGGCACTGCCTGAAGGCAGTAAGATTATGCTGGTTGCCCCAGTGGTACGAAATCGTAAGGGTGAATTTTTAAACCTGCTGCAGAGCATGCATGCACAAGGTTATATTCGTGCCCGAGTGGACGGTCAGGTTATCGATCTGGCAGAACCGCCAGCGTTAAAGAAAAACTTTAAGCACGATATCGACATCATCATCGACCGACTCATCATCAAAGCAGGCAATGAGCAACGTATGGCCGAGTCGTTTGAAACCGCGCTGGAACTGGCTGAAGGCGTGGCAGAAGTAATCGTGCTGGCTGATGACCAACAAGATGAACGCACATTAGTGTTCTCCTCGCGCTACGCATGCCCGCATTGCGGCTACAGCTTAAGCGAACTCGAGCCTCGATTGTTCTCGTTTAATAACCCAGTTGGCGCTTGTGCCAGTTGCGATGGACTTGGCACCAAACAATATTTTGACCCCAAGCAGATCATCTTTGATGCCGAACTAAGCTTGTCGCAAGGTGCAATCAAAGGCTGGGATCGTCGCAGTTTGTTTTACTTTCGAATGCTACAAAATGTCGCGGACCATTATGGATTTTCGGTCGATGAGCCATTGAACTCACTGAGCGACGAACAGCTGCAAAAATTGCTCTATGGCAGTGGCGAAGAAACCATTGAATTCAGCTACTTACGGCACAAAGGCAAGGGTGTGACTCGACATCATAGCTGGGAAGGCATCATTCCCAATATGGAGCGACGTTATCGCGAAACGGAGTCCAATAGCATGCGGGAGGAGTTGGCCAAATATATTAACTCGCAGACCTGCCCTGATTGTTCCGGCAGCCGCTTGCGCCTCGAAGCACGTAACGTTTTTATTAACGACACAACGATTAATCAGATAGTCACTCGGTCGATTGGCGACGCCCTCGCCTTTTTTGAGTCTCTAAACTTAACCGGTAATCGTGCTGAGATCGCCGATAAGATCGTCAAGGAGATTCACGACCGCTTAGGTTTTCTGGTTAATGTCGGCTTAAATTACCTGAGCATGGATCGGTCGGCAGAAACACTCTCGGGGGGCGAAGCACAGCGTATTCGATTGGCATCGCAAATCGGTTCTGGCTTGGTTGGAGTGATGTATGTTCTCGACGAACCTTCAATCGGCCTGCATCAGCGCGACAATGACCGACTCATCGCGACGCTTACCCATTTACGCGACTTAGGCAATACGGTGATCGTGGTCGAACACGATGAAGATGCCATGGCGCACGCCGACTATATTGTGGACATTGGTCCCGGTGCCGGCGTGCACGGCGGCGAAATCGTCGCGCAAGGCACACTCGAAGAGATCAAAGAGCACCCGAAATCCTTAACCGGTCGGTATCTGTCCGGTAAAGAAGCCATCTCGGTACCAACCAAACGACAATCGATCAACAAGAAGCAACAGATCGTCATCAATGGCGCATCGGGGAACAATTTACGCGACGTCTCGGTCTCGATCCCGATCGGTGTACTGACCTGCGTCACGGGTGTGTCAGGCTCTGGCAAGTCGACCTTGATCAACAATACGCTCTACCCTGCTGCCGCCCAAAAGATTAATCGCAGTCGCATTGAAGCAGCGCCGCATGGCTCGATCTCAGGTCTCGATCAGGTCGATAAAATCGTCGATATCAACCAAAGCCCAATTGGCCGCACACCGCGGTCTAACCCAGCGACTTACACACAGCTGTTTACGCCAATTCGTGAGCTGTTTGCGGGCACACCCGAAGCACGCGCACGTGGTTATAAACCAGGTCGTTTTAGTTTCAACGTAAAAGGAGGCCGCTGCGAAGCCTGTCAGGGCGATGGCTTAATCAAGGTCGAGATGCACTTTTTGCCGGACATCTATGTGGCCTGCGACGTCTGTAAAGGCCAGCGATACAATCGCGAAACACTGGACATTCGCTACAAAGGCCAAAATATTCACGACGTTCTGGAAATGACCATCGAAGATGCCGTGGATTTTTTCAGTGCGGTCCCGAATATCCACAAAAAGCTCGAGACATTAATGTCGGTTGGTCTTGGCTATATCAAGCTGGGGCAAAGCGCGATTACGCTCTCTGGTGGCGAAGCCCAACGTATCAAGTTGGCACGTGAGTTATCGAAACGCGACACGGGCAAAACGCTCTACATTCTTGACGAACCAACCACCGGCCTGCATTTTCACGACATTCGACAGTTGCTGGATGTGTTACACACTCTGCGCGATCATGGCAACACCATCGTGGTGATCGAGCACAATCTGGATGTCATCAAAACCGCAGACTGGATCATTGACCTGGGACCAGAAGGTGGTCAAGGTGGCGGCACCATTGTCGCCGAAGGCACACCAGAAGAAGTCGCCGAAAAACCCGGTTCGTACACTGGGCACTACCTGGCACCATTCCTGACTAAAAAGTCCGCTTAACCAATACAATCAAAGACTTAAACTTTAAAACCTCGACTTGTTGTCATGCTTATTGTTATTTCCCCCGCGAAAACGCTCGATTTTGAAACGCCCGC
>JAUHZM010000018.1 GCA_030426005.1 Gammaproteobacteria bacterium | reverse complement strand
GTTGATCGAGCCAGGCTTCGACAATACCTGGCCACGCTCAACGTCTTCACGCTTCGTACCACGCAACAGAACACCGACGTTCTCACCTGCACGACCTTCGTCCAGCAGCTTGCGGAACATCTCTACACCCGTACATGTGGTCGTCGTGGTGTCTTTGATGCCTACAATCGCAATCTCGTCACCGACATTAACAATGCCGCGCTCAATTCGACCCGTCACTACCGTGCCGCGACCTGAAATTGAGAACACATCTTCGATCGGCATCAAAAACGGCTGATCTACCGCGCGCTCAGGCTCAGGAATGTAGTTGTCTAATGCGTCAACCAGCTCTTTTACCTTGACGACATACTCTTCATCACCTTCCAACGCCTTCAGCGCGCTGCCGATGATCACAGGGGTGTCATCACCTGGAAATTCGTACTGGTCCAGAAGTTCGCGGACTTCCATTTCAACCAGCTCTAACAGCTCTTCGTCGTCAACCAAATGCGGCGGCGTACGACGCTCGGCGTAAACGTCAGAGAAATAGATTTCACCGCCGGGCTTCAATAAGTCATAGCATTGCGATAGCACGGCTTGCTTATCAGGTGACAAATTAATCACACAATTCGATACCACCACGTCAAATGAACCTGGCTCTAAACCGAGTTGATCCAGCTGCTCAATATAACCTTGGTGAAAGCTGGTATTGGGCGAACCATAGCCAAATACGTCTGCATGGTACTCACGATATGCGTTCGCGACCGCCAGTTGTTCAGCGGTCATGTCCACACCGACGACGTGCCCGTTTTCACCAACCAGCGCTGACAAGGCATACACATCGCGACCCGCACCAGAACCCAGATCAAGGATCCGCGCTCCCGTTAGTTGCTCGGGCAGAACTAGTCCACACCCGTAGTACCGCATAAGCACTTCATCATGCACTTTCGACAAAATCGGCTTCAAATACGCTGGCAGCCCCTCGTCAGTGCAACATGCATCGGTTTTCAAATCGGCGCTGCTTTGCAGTACTTTGCCGTAATAATCTTTTACTTGCTGGTATGTTAACTTCTCGTTCATTGGAATTGGTATCTGAAAATTTTACTGGCTTAATTCTATCTGGTCTGATTAGAGATTATAAGCGCAGCGCCATCAGGCATTACAAACAGCCAGACGCCTAGGCACAGCCCTAGCACAACGAATTACGTGAGATTACCACCATCTCACGCAATCTGGTTTATAGTAGGGAGCCTCCCAAGGGAGCCCACAGTAACAGACCCTGAATTCTTTCATTCCATCACACAAGTTAGCATTATGAAAAACATCGCAATTGCCATCGTCGCAGCCCTAATTGCATTTTTGATCTATTTCTTCGCGTTTCGCCAAGACGCAGTCACCACCGAAGCATTACCAGAAGCAAGCGTAAATCAGAGCGAATCAACCTCAGTCCCACCGTCACTGATCAGCACCGCAGCACCAGGTGCGGACGTGTTTATCATTAGCCCCGGCGACGGCGCGGTAGTGAGTTCACCAGTCAAGGTTGAGTTTGGAATTACCAATATGAAAGTGGTCAAAGCGGGCGACAGTACCGAGTTTAGCGGCCACCACCACCTGTTAATTAATCTAGATGAGCTACCACCGATGGACCAGGTGCTACCGGCGACCGAGCAAATCATTCATTTCGGCGGTGGCCAGACAGAAACCACGCTAGAACTTGAGCCCGGCGAATACACGCTTCAATTGCTGCTTGGCAACCACCTGCATATTCCACACGCGGAGCCAGTCATTTCTAAAAAAATCACCATTACGGTCGAATAAGCAACATCATGGCATCACGCCGAACGTTCCTACTGGCTGGCGGCATTGCTGCCGCTGGCCTCGGATACAGCTACCATCGTGGGCTGCGCTATCCGCGACTGTCGTTAGAGCCGCACGCACTCGACACAAGCTTTAAACATCAAGGCGCGGCATTCGAGCTAGCAGACCTGATCCCAATCAAGAGTACCGCGACCAAATCGAACACCGCCGCGTCCTTACGCGCGTTCACACCGACGCCTGAGTTACGCATTCAAGCCGGGCGCGTCGATCTGGAGGTCGAAGTAAATAATGTACTCTCAGGAGCCCAGCTGCAGGTAAAAACTAACGCCAATACTGAAGTACATGAAGATGTTGACGGTATAAACCGGCGCTTGTTGATTCGCAGTAAGTCCGACGATGAAATCATCCTGAGCTGGGAACACGACCTCGATCACGGTTTTGATTTTGCGATTATCGGTGATACCGGTGGTGGCACTGAACTCGATTGGTGCCTGCAGCGAGCCGCCGAACTTGGAGCACGGTTTCTACTACATCTTGGCGACTTCAATTATTCCGACGGTGAATACGACCGCGCCATTCAACAGTTTCACGACGCTCCGCTGCCTTGCTATATCAGTATCGGCAATCATGACTTTAACGACAGCGGACTGGTGTATCACAAATTTCGCACGGAACTTGGCCCGCTGAATTCACATTTCACTATCGCGGGTACGCGATTTATAAACATTGATACTGCTGCGGATTTCTTTCCTGCACAGGCTGGCTTACGAGGCAACCTGCTGCAACGCTTAGCGAAGTCGCCACACGCACCCGAGAATACCGTGATGTTCAGCCATAGCCCCTTGCGCGACCCGCGACCCAACGACGACCACGAGGTTGGCGGTATTAACGAAGTGGCCTGGCTACTGTCGATGGCCAAGGCTCTCAACACGACCGATTTTCTGTGCGGGCACGTTCATCACAGCGCCGAACTGGACATCAGTGGATTGCGCCAATGGACAGCTGGTGAAGGGTTAGGTCATGAAGATTTGATCCACCAACAACCGGTGGCACAACTACTCATGGGGAGAGTTCAGCCTGGGCAGGCTGTCAGTTATCAGTGGCAAGATCTGTCTATGCCTTGGTCGTTGCATACAAGCCCAACCCATAAATTCAAATTGTTGCGAGATCAACGTCAGCGTCAGTGGGATTGGTTCTCTAACACGCAGTTGCAAAAGTCCACAACATGAAACTAAGCACTGCCCCGTCGCTTAAGAAATCGACATCATTAAGAAGCCAGTGAAAGCCGCATTAGAAGGTGACAGACTCGGATCCACCAGTTGCTTTGCCGAGTTCACCCAATCTCGATAGCCAGTATAGAATGCCCAACTTGGTCGCGGTTTGTACACCAAGTTTTCTAACTCCAGATACGTGACAACGCCTTTAGCGGTCGTCGGCTTCACAAACACCTCCTTCTGCGGTGCGTAATAGGCGGGAATAATTGTCATGAGACTCCATTTTGCGAGCTTGTGTGTGTCGAGCAGGCTCAACATCGCATCAAACCCGGCTTCTTGATCATGGTGCAAAAAACTCATCATCGCATCAGCGAGAAAGCCTTTTTGCATCGCATCCAATTGCCCACAGAAGTCTCTAAATTTGGGTTTCTCAAACATGGACACCATCGATGAACGACTGACCACTTTGACCATCGCATCTACGATTTCAGCATCGGTCGCTGCCGAATCTTGGGCAAAGTGTGCTTGCGCGAACTCACTGAGATTGGCTTTGCTGTGCCGCTTTACCACCGCTTCTAACGAGGGGTCATCAAACCCCTTTGGGTGTTGATGTAAAAATTGCTCAGCTGCTGCAATAAGTCGCGTCTTGTTCATCGCCTCTATGTAAGTCCCAACTAGTCATCTTCGCCGATGATGGTAAAACTCAATCCAGCTTTTTCCTGCAAACGCGTTAACAGTGCATCACCCATTGCGCTTGCTGGCGTCCAAAATCCTCCGTCCACCGAGATTTTGTCTTTTGCCAAGCACACAGCGGATTCAGCCAGCATTTTTGAGGTGGAACCATAGCCCGGATCAGCATCCCCTTTTAACCGCATAACCACAGACTCGCCACCACGCGTCTCGCCGTTAAACTGGATCACGTAGAACCCAGGGCTCGCCGGATCCACCTCAGGCCCTTCGCCTTGCGCGGGCAAGAAGCGTCGCAGAACATTACGGCCGAGTTGTGTTACGCTGGTCAATGTCATTGCTTTCAGGCCGAGCGAAATTGATTTTGCCGCGAGGTAGCCTTTTGCGCCAGAACCTGTTGCCATTGATTCACTGTAACGAAAGTCAGTGCCATAGCGAAAATTCATCAGCGCATTTGTCCGACGCACAATCCGTGTATTGATGCCGGCCATTAAAAACGGTGCCGTCCACCGCTGAACATCCTGACTGAATTTAACACCTGTCTGATCGCGCTTATCGCCACCATTGAACTTAAGGTCTGGATTAAGTGCATATGGGTTTCCGAGTAGGCGTCGCACTTTCTTGTTGCTGACTGCGAGCTTGATCACGTTCATCATACTCGCGATCGTGCCCCCGCTCATGCCACCTTTCGCTTTAATCAATGTGTAACGCACACATTTCAGGCTTTCGGCAAATTGCTGTTGCGCGTATTGCTGGACATAGAAAGTCCCCATATCCGATGGAATCGAGTCAAACCCGCAGCTATGCACGATGCGAGCACCACTTTTCTTAGCAAAGTCCGAATACTCATCAATCATGTTGCGCATCCAGGGCACTTCTCCCGTGAGATCCACATAGTCAGTACCAACCATGGTACAAACTTTGACTAATAAGGAACCGTAATCGGAATAGGGACCAACGGTAGAAATTATGACCTTAGCTGCTTCAGCCATTTTTACCAACGATGCTTGATCGGCACTGTCGGCAAGCAAGAGATCAATTGCCCCATCCTCATCGCCGATAAATTCTCGAACCTGATGGAGTTTTTCCTCATTTCGCCCGGCAATCACCCAGCGCAATTGCTTTGTACTGTAATTATCAAACAGGTGTTTAGCGACCCATTTGCCAGTGAAGCCGGTGGCGCCCCAGACAACCACATCGTATGTGCGTTTTGCCATTAAATCTCCTCAAATCAAAGTTTGCACATCATTCCCAGTAGCTTAACAGGCTGAATCACACAACGATAGCTGCTAAATCACGACATATCTCGTCGTGCCATGAGACCGAGCGCCCATTCAACGCGGATGCGGTCGTTAACCATAGGCGACATTTATCCAGAACATTCACTAAAAAAGCTATTCTGATCGCGCGGTTTTACTGGATAGGATGTGCAGTAAACGGTACTCTTTAAGCACCAGAACAACAAGCTTTGCAGTGCGCCCCATATCACTCGCAAACACAGAGGAGAGATATCATTAATATCACTGATTTTAAAGTCACGCCGATGCAGGCGTTCGCACAACAGGTCCAAGAACAACCTGATCAAATCTACCTCCGCCAGCCCAAGGGCGGTGTCTATACAGAGTATACTTGGCAACAAGCGTATGACATGACACTCCGCCTCGCGAATGCCCTACTGGCCATGGGACTCAAGCCTGGTGATCGTGTTGCACTGTTGTCTGGTAATTGCGCCGAGTGGTTTATCGCCGATTTTGCGATAGTGGCCGCTGGCATGATACCAACGCCGATTTACGCGACTGCGGGCGATGATGTGATTCGCTACGTTGTTGAACACAGCGAGTCGAAAGCGATTTTTATCGGCAATGTTGCGGACACGGACATGGCGTTATCAGCCACACCGAAGGGCGTGACTACTATTTCAATGGCTGATGGCCCAAAGGGTGCTGAGCACGCATTCAGCGACCTAATCGCGAAGCACGAGCCACTCGCTGAGATCGCATCACCTGAGCTAAGTGACACATGGTCAATTGTTTACACCTCTGGGTCAACTGGCAATCCTAAAGGCGTAGTCCTCACTTACGAGAACATCAGTTACTCAGCGGCTGTGAGTGTTCGTCTGTTTTCTAATGGCGAGAAAGGCCGGTTCTTATCTTACCTTCCCCTAGCACATGTCACTGAACGTGCGCTGGTTGAATACAGCAGCCTGTACTCCGGCGCCACCGTATCGTTCACTGAGTCTTTAGAAACGTTTATTAATGACCTACGCAATGCCAACGTTACATCGTTCATCTCAGTGCCTCGACTTTGGGTCAAGTTTCAATCGCAAGTGTTGGCCAAAGTGCCTCAGCGCAAGTTAAACACCTTGCTGAAAATTCCGTTTATCGGCGCCAAGGTTAAAAAGAAAATCCGTACGCAACTGGGTCTGGATAACTGCCATACTTTTGGTAGTGGATCGGCACCGATCTCACCATCAATCCTGAAATGGTATCAGAAGCTCGATATCCCAATTTCCGAGGGTTGGGGGATGTCAGAGACGATCGGTCTAGCAACCACGAACTACCCTTTCAAACTCGATAAACTTGGCACCATTGGTAAAGCGGTAGAGGGCTTTGAGGTAAAAACGTCTGACCAAGGCGAAATCCTGATTCGTGGTGCGGGCGTATTCAAGGAGTACTATAAGAACCCAGAAACCACTGCGGAGTCCTTTACCGAAGACGGATTCTTCCGTACTGGCGACAAAGCAGATATGGACACAGACGGTTTCGTCACAATCACGGGGCGTGTTAAAGACTTATTCAAATCCGGCAAAGGCAAATACATTGCTCCAGTGCCCATCGAAGCCAAGCTTGCTGATAATCAATTGATTGAGCAAATTTGCGTGATGGGCAGCGGCTTACCCGCCGCGATCGCGGTTATTGTGCTGTCTGGAGAAGTCGCCAACGGGATGAGCAAATCCGAGATCGAAGAAAGCTTGGCAGAGACGTTGGAAGCCGTGAATAAAGTCGTGGAAAAACACGAAGTAGTCGGTGGTATCCGAATCGTAAAAGAGCCCTGGACCATCGAGAACGGCTTATTAACTCCGACGCTTAAAGTGAAACGTGCTGAACTGGAAGCCAAATATATGGATTTCTGCGCACAACACGCTGACAAGCCTGTCATCTGGGAAGCGTAAGCCAGAGCGACAATAATCCGGCCTCCCCTAATACTCAGGAGGCCGGAAATATATCGTCACTAATCAGCCCATATTAACTAGCGTCAACGGTAAAGTTTCCGCCTTACGCACCGTTTTTGGCACATCGGGCTTATTCTGTTTGGTGTAAACCACACGCAGCCGCTCTGGCTCTACGCCGCTTTGGCGTTTCAGTTTTCGTACCAACTCGTTGATACGACCCTGAACCAAGCGCTGTCCGCGAGATGATTCAGCGTCATCCGGCTCGTGCACTAAAAGCTCAAATCGAGTGTCTCGACTAAAATAGCGTAACGCGTTTGCCATTTGCTCGACCGCACTGCGGCCACTCGCAGTCATGATGATGGAGTCTACTGCGAAGGCAATATTAAAATTAACGGCAGCACCAGCACCAGAACTCAATGCTTTATAAGCATCAAAGTCATCGGCGGAGTTCACCGTCATCGTGTCATCTGATTCGTATACAACTTCAGCGGAGACTCTTTTTCTGCTTACTACTAAGTCTTCTAGTACTTGTGTATCACCGGGTGATAACAAGACTTGTGTCGAGCTTGGGTCAGTTGCTCGATTTTGCTCGGCAGTAGGGTCACCTGCCAAAGCATTTTGGACTGGGGTTAGGGCAAAACAAACAGTCAATAACAGCGAAGTTGCATAGATCGTTCTGTATTGGGTTGGGAGCATACTTAAACGATTGGGTAGCAATTTCACACACACTGTCAGTTACTTAACTGACATACTGTACAGATGATTATAAACCAGTCAATTTGACAATTGTGTTAATAATGCAGAACTTTCTGCGTTTTTTTAATTGTGCAAGGCGTACAGGTTAAGGCAAGTCATTGACATAAAAAAACCCTCATGCCGCTGCCGACATGAGGGTTTGTACTTTAAAGTCGTCTTAGACTATTCAGATTCAGCGACCATTTGGTCATCAGTATCTTCATAGGCATCGAATGCCGCTTCAGCTTCTGCGGTTTCTTGTGCCAGCAATGCTGCCAATTCCGCTTCTTTTTCATCCGCTTCGCGACGACGACGCACGCGATCTTCGTGATATGCGAGACCCGTACCAGCCGGGATCAGTCGACCAACCACCACGTTCTCTTTCAAACCACGCAAGCTATCTACCTTACCAGCGATTGACGCCTCTGTCAGAACGCGCGTAGTTTCTTGGAACGACGCCGCAGAGATAAACGACTCGGTCGTCAGAGACGCCTTCGTAATACCTAGCAAGACCGGCTCAGATTTTGCCGGGATCAGCTCATTCTTCTCCGCCTTCTCGTTCTCTTCTAGGAAGCGAGTACGCTCAACCTGCTCACCTGGCAACAACTTGGTTTGACCTGGGTCAGTGATACGGACTTTACGCAGCATTTGACGAACAATCACTTCAATATGCTTGTCGTTGATCGTTACACCTTGCAAACGGTAGACGTCTTGTACTTCATCGACGATATAGTCAGTCAGGGCTTCTTTGCCTTTCAGCGACAGGATGTCTTCCGCTACTGGCGCACCGTCAACCACGACCTCGCCTTTCTCTACCGTCTCACCTTCAAACACGTTGATGGTACGGCCTTTCAAGATCAGTGTTTCAACCGACTCACCGTTGCTATCAGTAATGACCAAACGTTGCTTGCCTTTGGTTTCTTTACCGAACGAAATCACACCCGATGCAGTCGCCATAATGGCCGCGTCTTTTGGTTTACGTGCTTCGAACAATTCAGCAACCCGCGGCAGACCACCGGTAATGTCACGTGTCTTGGACGATTCCTGCGGAATACGTGCCAGTACGTCACCAACACCAACTTTTTGACCATCGCTCACGGTAACAATCGCACCAGCTTGCAGCGAGTAACGTGCAGGCACATCCGTACCAGCCAATGTCAACTGCTTGCCACGACCATCCACCAGCTCAATCGTTGGTTTCAAATCACGTGCGGAACCACGACGCTCTGACGGATCAATAACTTCGTAAGAAGTCACACCAGTCAACTCGTCAGTTTGCTTGTGTACGGTCAGGTTTTCGGTCATTTCCGAGAACTTAACCTTACCCGCTACCTCAGTAATAATTGGGTGTGTGTGTGGATCCCAGTTCGCAACGATTTGACCCGCTTCGATCTTGTCACCATCATTCACTTGCAGCACCGCACCGTATGGCAGCTTGTAGCGCTCACGATCCGATCCATTCTGGTCACGTACGATCAACTCACCGGAACGTGCAACCACAACTTGCTTCTTGTCTGAGTTAGTTACCGAACGCAGGTTTTCCAACTTGATCGAACCGCTGTTCTTAACCTCAATGTTTGACACCGACGCACCTGCGGTTGCCGCACCACCAATGTGGAACGTACGCATCGTCAACTGTGTACCTGGCTCACCAATCGATTGTGCTGCAATTACACCGACTGCTTCGCCACGATTCACCAAGTGACCACGCGCCAGATCACGGCCGTAACACTTAGAGCAGATACCGTAACGGGTGTCACAGGTAACGGCTGATCGGACTTTTACTTCGTCGATATTATTAGCTTCGATTGCTTCGAAATAACGCTCATCGATCATGTGGCCATCTGGCACCACGACTGAATCGTCAACATTCGAGTAAACATCACCAACCACAGTACGACCCAAGATACGGTCACGCAATGGAATCACAACGTCACCGCCTTGTACCAAGGCTTTACGCAGTACGCCATTCTCGGTGCCGCAGTCTTCTTCCGTCACAACCAGATCTTGACACACGTCAACAAGACGACGAGTCAGATAACCTGAGTTCGCTGTTTTCAATGCCGTATCCGCCAAACCTTTACGTGCACCGTGCGTTGAAATAAAGTAGTGGGATACGTTCAAGCCTTCGCGGAAGTTCGCCGTAATCGGCGTTTCAATGATCGAGCCATCCGGCTTAGCCATCAATCCACGCATACCTGACAACTGACGAATCTGAGCGTGCGAGCCCCGCGCGCCTGAGTCGGCCATCATGTAAATAGAGTTAAATGATTCTTGCTCTACTGTTTTACCTTCCGCATCGATCACCTCATCCGAACCGAGATTGTCCATCATCTTGTTAGCGATGTTTTCTGAAGTACGTGTCCAGATATCAACAACTTTGTTGTAGCGCTCACCATCAGTCAGCAGACCAGAAGCGTATTGCTCCTGAATGTGTTTAACCTCGGTTTCAGCTTCATCAACGATTGAATGTTTTTCAGCAGGTACGACCATGTCGTCCACACCAATCGAGATACCCGCCAGTGCCGCATTGCGGAAACCGGTGTACATCAATTGGTCAGCGAAGATAACCGTTTCCTTCATGCCAACCGAGCGATAGCACAGGTTGATGGTCTCAGAGATGGTCTTCTTCTTCATCTTCTGATTGATTGCTGAGAACGGCATGCCGTCTGGCAGAATCTCGGACAACAAGGCACGACCAGTGGTGGTCTCGTACTTATTAAACGTAGTCGTACGCTCACCTGTTTCTTCATCGATCGCAACTTCGCGCACGCGCACATGAATCTTGGCATGCAGTGAGATTGATTTGGCATCATAGGCGCGACGCACTTCATCCACTGTGGAGAAGTGTTTGCCTTCACCTGGCACGTTGATCATCTCACGAGTCATGTAATAAAGACCCAGAACGATGTCTTGCGACGGTACAATGATCGGCTCACCGTTTGCTGGTGACAGAATATTGTTGGTCGACATCATCAGCGTACGCGCTTCTAATTGTGCTTCCAGAGACAACGGTACGTGTACCGCCATTTGGTCACCGTCAAAGTCCGCGTTGTATGGCGTACAAACCAGTGGATGCAACTGAATCGCTTTACCTTCCACCAACACTGGCTCGAACGCCTGGATACCCAAACGGTGCAGAGTTGGTGCACGGTTCAACATAATCGGATGCTCACGAATGACTTCTTCGAGAATATCCCAAACTTCAGTTGTTTCAGCTTCAACGAGCTTCTTGGCTTGTTTGATCGTTGTTGCCAGACCACGCAGCTCTAACTTGTTGAAAATGAATGGCTTGAATAACTCAAGACCCATTTTCTTAGGCAGACCACACTGATGTAGACGCAGAGTAGGACCAACCACGATGACCGAACGGCCAGAGTAGTCCACACGCTTACCCAGTAGGTTTTGACGGAAACGACCTTGCTTACCTTTGATCATATCCGCCAGTGATTTCAACTGACGCTTGTTCGCACCGGTGATTGCCTTACCACGACGACCATTATCTAACAGCGCATCCACAGACTCCTGCAGCATACGCTTTTCGTTGCGCACAATGATGTCTGGTGCATTCAAGTCCAACAGACGACGCAGACGGTTATTACGGTTGATTACGCGACGGTACAGGTCATTCAAGTCCGACGTAGCAAAACGTCCACCTTCAAGCGCCACCAATGGACGCAGATCAGGCGGCAGTACTGGCAGTACTTCCATAATCATCCAGCGAGGATCGTTGCCAGACGTCTGGAATGCTTCAAGCACTTTCAGTCGCTTGGTGATGTTTTTGATTTTGGTCTCTGACGATGTATCAGCCAAATCATCACGCAGTGAAGTCACTTCTTTGTCGATATTGACCGCACTCAGCAGTTCTTTGATCGCTTCCGCGCCCATGCCTGCTTTGAACTCATCACCGTATTGCTCTACTGCATCCAGATACGCTTCTTCCGTCATTAGCGTTTTGGCTTCCAGCGGTGTCATACCTGGATCGATAACGATATAGGCTTCAAAGTACAACACGCGCTCGATTTCACGAACGGTCATATCCAGCATCAAGCCCAAACGCGATGGCAAGGACTTCAGGAACCAGATATGGGCCACTGGACACGCTAGATCGATGTGCCCCATGCGCTCACGTCGAACTTTCGCCAAGGTGACTTCCACGCCGCATTTTTCGCAGATCACACCACGGTGTTTCAGGCGCTTATATTTACCACACAAACACTCATAGTCGTTGATCGGGCCAAACAGTTTGGCGCAGAACAAACCATCACGTTCTGGCTTAAATGTACGATAGTTGATCGTCTCCGGTTTCTTTACTTCACCGTAAGACCATGAGCGAATTTTTTCCGGCGATGCGATGCTGACGCGAATCGAATCAAAATCGTCACTCACCGCACCCGGTTGCTTAAAGAGATTGAGTAAATCTTGCATTGTTTTTTCCTCTGTTAGATCGGTAACGGCTTAGTTAATCGCGTCTTCTTGCAGCTCGATGTTGAGACCCAAAGAACGAATCTCTTTCACCAGCACGTTAAACGACTCAGGCATATTTGCCTCAACTTGGTAGTTACCTTTAACAATGTTTTCGTACATTTTGGTACGACCGCTCACGTCATCGGACTTAACCGTCAACATTTCTTGCAGGGTATAAGCCGCGCCGTACGCTTCCAGTGCCCACACCTCCATCTCACCGAAACGCTGACCACCGAATTGCGCTTTACCACCCAGTGGCTGCTGCGTAATCAGGCTGTAAGGTCCAGTGGATCGAGCATGCATCTTGTCGTCGATCAAGTGGTTCAGTTTCAATACGTACATGTAGCCAACGGTGACCGGACGGTCGAATTTCTCACCGGTACGTCCGTCATACAGCGTTGTCTGACCAGAGGTTGGCAAATCAGCCAGCTCCAGCATACCTTTGATTTCAGTTTCTGCTGCACCGTCGAATACTGGTGTTGCCATTGGGACACCACCGCGCAGGTTACCGGCCATTTCGATCACTTCGTTGTCGGTCAATGCAGTGAGGTCTTCGGCTTTACCACTAGTGTTGTAGACCTTGCCCAAGAACTCTCGCATCTCTGCCGCAGTACGCTGCTCACGCAGCATCTTGTCGATTTTCTTACCGAGTCCGGCCGCAGCCCAGCCCAAATGCACTTCGAGTACCTGACCAACGTTCATACGTGATGGAACACCCAGTGGATTCAATACGATATCCACCGTCGTGCCATCTTCCATGAACGGCATGTCTTCTACTGGAACGATCTTTGAGATAACACCTTTGTTACCGTGACGACCGGCCATTTTGTCACCAGGTTGTAAACGACGTTTCACCGCCACAAACACCTTAACCATTTTTAAAACGCCTGGCGCTAGGTCATCACCTGCTTCCAACTTGCCACGTTTCTCGTCGAACAGTTCGTCGAAGTATTTACGCTGTTGAACCAGGCTCTCTTGCAATTGCTCTAGCTTGTCCGCAGCGTCTGCATTGGTCAGGCTGATCTCAAACCACTTGGTGCGATCAGTTTCATCCAGATACGCTTGCGTAACTTTTTGACCTTTTTTCAGACCTGGCGCACGCACGATTTCTTTGTTTTTCAACAGTGCTTCAATACGCGCATACGTATCTTCTTCAACGATACGGAACTGCTCGTTCAAGTCCTTACGGATACTCGCTAACTCCGACTCTTCGTTGGCCAATGCGCGCGTGTCTTTCTCAACGCCGTCTCGCGTGAACACTTGTACATCGATCACGGTGCCTTTCATTGACGAAGGAACACGCAATGAGGTGTCTTTTACGTCAGAGGCTTTCTCACCGAAAATCGCGCGTAACAGCTTTTCTTCTGGTGTCAGTTGCGTCTCACCTTTTGGTGTCACCTTACCAACCAGAATATCGCCGCCTTTAACTTCGGCACCAACATAGACAATGCCCGCTTCGTCTAGACGACCAAGCGCATGCTCGCCAACGTTCGGAATATCACGTGTGACTTCCTCTGAACCGAGCTTGGTGTCGCGTGCAACGCACGTGAGTTCTTCGATGTGAATTGTGGTGTACACATCTTCTTTTACCAGGTTCTCTGAGATTAGAATCGAGTCCTCAAAGTTGTATCCGTTCCACGGCATGAACGCCAGCATCACGTTACGACCCAAGGCCAATTCACCCATATCAGTAGATGGGCCGTCGGCCAACACGTCACCACGCGCGATTTCGTCACCGGCTTTCACCAGTGGTCGTTGGTTGATGTTCGTGTTTTGGTTCGAACGGGTGTATTTGGTCAGGTTGTAAATATCAACACCGACTGAATCAGCCACAACTTCGTCTTCGTTAACGCGTACCACGATACGTGCCGCGTCTACTGATTCCACCTTGCCGCCACGACGAGCAGTCAACGCAACACCTGAGTCAACTGCAACCACGCGCTCCATACCGGTGCCAACTAACGGCTTCTCGCTACGAATCGTTGGTACCGCCTGACGTTGCATGTTCGATCCCATCAATGCGCGGTTCGCGTCATCGTGCTCAAGGAACGGAATCAACGATGCCGCGACCGATACGATTTGTGACGGTGCTACGTCAATGAATTCAACTTGCTCTGGGGTTGCCAAAGAGAACTCATTTTGGTGTCGGCAGTTAACCAGTTCATCGGTTAGATTGCCTTTGGCGTCAACTTCCGCGTTCGCCTGTGCGATCACGTATTTGCGCTCTTCAATCGCTGACAAGTACACAACGTCTTCCGTCATCTTGCCGTTTTCGACTTTCAGATACGGGGTTTCAAGGAAACCATAATCATTAGTACGTGCGTAAACCGCCAACGAGTTGATCAAACCAATGTTCGGACCCTCTGGTGTCTCAATTGGACATACTCGACCGTAGTGCGTTGGATGTACGTCACGTACTTCAAAGCCTGCTCGCTCACGGGTCAGACCACCTGGGCCTAAGGCAGAAACACGACGCTTATGGGTAACTTCAGACAATGGGTTGGTCTGATCCATAAACTGTGACAACTGGCTTGAACCAAAGAATTCCTTCACCACCGCCGATACTGGCTTGGCGTTAATCAAATCTTGTGGTGTCAGGCCTTCCGCTTCAGCCAAAGTCAAACGCTCACGCACGGCACGCTCTACACGAACCAGACCAACACGGAATTGGTTTTCAACTAACTCGCCAACCGAACGTACGCGACGGTTACCCAAGTTATCGATGTCGTCGATGTCGCCTTTACCGTTCTTAAGGTCGATCAAGGTTTTCATCACATCGATGATGTCTTCTTTACTTAAGACGCCTTCTCCCGTGTCTGAGTCACGATTCAAGCGACGGTTGAACTTCATACGGCCAACAGTCGACAGGTCATAACGATCTGGGTTGAAGAACATATTGGCGAACAGACCTTGAGCCGCTTCTTTTGTTGGCGGCTCACCTGGGCGCATCATGCGATAGATCTCGACTTGTGCTTCCAACTCATTATTGGTTGGGTCAGTACGCAATGTCTCAGAAACGTACGGACCTTCATCCAGATCGTTGGTGTAAATGACTTCGATTGACTTAACACCTTTTTCGATAAAGGCTTCGATCAAATCTTCGGTCATTACTTGGTTCGCTTCGGCCAGCAACTCACCCGTTTCTTTATCGGCAATATCTTTTGCCAGGGTACGACCAACCAGAAACTCCGTTGGAACCACGATGGAATCCAGCTTGGCCTCTTCCATTTAGCGGATATGACGCGCTGTAATACGACGGCCAGCTTCAACGATCACACCACCACGTTTTTTGGTGATGTCGAACGCCAATTGCTCACCGCGTAGACGCGATGGCACCAGATCCATAGAGATTTCTTTTTCCGACAAATTGAATGTGTCGTTATTGAAGAACATCTCAAGAATTTCCTGAGTTGTGTAACCCAGCGCACGCAACAAAATGGTCGCGGCCAACTTACGACGACGGTCGATACGGATGAACAACAGATCTTTTGGATCAAACTCGAAGTCTAACCATGAACCACGGTAAGGGATGATTCGGGATGAGAATAACAGTTTGCCTGAGGAGTGTGTTTTACCACGGTCATGGTCAAAGAACACACCTGGAGAACGGTGCAACTGAGCGACAACAACACGCTCTGTGCCGTTAATCACGAAGGTACCGTTTTCGGTCATCAGAGGCATATCGCCCAGATAAACTTCTTGTTCTTTAATTTCTTTTACTGATTTAGCGCCAGTGGATTTACCTTCTTCTTTGTTGTAAATCACCAAACGCATCTTAACGCGCAGTGGCGCTGCGAAAATCAGGCCGCGTTGTTGACACTCACGCACATCAAATGGTGGAACGCCAAGACGGTAGCTAACGAACTCGAGTGCCGCACTACCGTTAAAGCTTTCAATCGGGAACACCGATTTAAACGCAGCTTGCAAGCCGGTCTCAGAACGTGCTTCTGGATCAGCATCTGCTTGTAAAAACTTGCGATAGGACTCAAGCTGAGTCTGGAGTAAGTAAGGAATTGGTAAGACGCCTTCTGGACGCTTCGAAAAACTCTTACGTAAACGCTTCTTTTCGGTAAAAGAGTAGCCCATGGATAACCTCGATTTTTACAAGCTTAAGAGTGTCGCTGGTCGGCTAGTTTCATACTCGCCGGACAACATCGACAACTCCGAAAAATTCATTACTCTGCACTGACCGGGTAGATTCGAAACGTACAAATGTGAATCAAAATACCTAGAAGCGAGATAAGGCCGACCAGCATTCACCGGTCAGCCTTAGTGCATTTCTCGCTGTGTAGCAGCCATGCGTGTCATCCACGCATGGCCCGCAAGAGATCGCAATCTCTTACTTCAACTCTACAGAAGCACCAGCTTCTTCAAGTTGCTTTTTCAGCTCTTCAGCTTCAGCTTTCGCAACGCCTTCTTTCAAAGTAGCTGGCGCGCCTTCAACCATTTCTTTGGCTTCTTTCAAGCCAAGGCCAGTGGCACCGCGAACTGCTTTAATAACAGCAACTTTGTTATCACCGAAACCAGCTAGAACGACGTCAAATTCGTCTTTCTCTTCTGCAGCAGGACCTGCTTCAGCAGCTGGACCAGCAACCGCAACCGCAGCAGCGGCAGCAGAAACGCCGAATTTTTCTTCCATTTCAGTGATCAGCTCAGAAAGCTCTAATACTGACATTGACGCAATAGCGTCTAAGATATCTTGTTTACTCATTTGTAAAACCTCAAAAAACAGAGTCTAGGACTCAATTAAAATGTAAAAACTGGTTGAAACGCGTCATCGAAACCTGAATTAGGCTTCTTTCGCATCTCTTACTGCAGCCAAACCACGCACGAACTTGGTTGGAACCTCGTTGAGTGTCTGAACGAACTTGGCGATCGGCGCTTGCATTGTGCCCATCAGTTTCGCCAGCAACTCTTCACGGCTCGGAAGCTGTGCTAGTGCTTTGATATCGCCTTCTGACAAAAGCTTGCCCTGCATAGAGCCCGCTTTGATTTCCAGCGCGTCATACTCTTTCGCGAATTTGTTCAGAATTTTGGCAACCGCTACAGGATCTTCTGATGCAGCAAACGCCAAAGGACCGACCAACAACTCGTCCAAGCATGCATGTTCGGTGTCTTGCACAGCGCGACGCAAAAGGGTGTTTTTCACCACTTTTAGGTACACATTGTTGGCGTGAGCTTCGCGACGCAGAACTTTCATTTGCTCTACGGTTAATCCGCGGTACTCAGCAACAATAGTTGCTTGTGCATTACCGACTACGGCAGAGACGCTTTCAACGACCTGTTTCTTCTGATCAAGATTTAGGCTCATGTGAGAGCTACCTCCAGTTTTGGCACCCTAAGTCAGTTTTACAAAGGTGTTACCGAAGCAACAAAAATACAAAACCAGTCTGGGACACCATCTACGTAGGATATTAAGTTCGTCACACTAACAACGGTGACGTTCACCTACGGTCTTTGACACGCTCGACAAACCATGAAGGATTGCCGAGCACCCAATGTCAATCGCTAAAACTTACCGCTTACAGTTGCGGCAATGTTTGACGATCAACACGAATTCCAGGGCCCATTGTGGTGGACACAGAAACTCGCTTAAAGTACTGACCCTTAGCAGTCGCTGGCTTTGATTTATGCAGCGCTGTCAAAAGAGCCAAAAAGTTTTCTTTCAAATCTTCCGCAGAGAAAGATGCTTTACCAATTGTGCAGTGAATGATGCCTGCCTTGTCGATGCGGTATTGAACCTGACCGGCTTTCGCGTTACGAACAGCGGTAGCCACGTCTGCTGACACAGTGCCAGTTTTTGGGTTCGGCATCATACCTTTTGGGCCTAAAATCTGACCCAATTGACCAACAACACGCATAGCATCTGGACTGGCGATAACGATATCGAAATCCATGTCACCAGCTTTTACTTTAGCTGCCAGATCATCCATACCAACGATGTCGGCGCCTGCTTCTTTGGCTTTTTCGACGTTGTCACCATCGGTGAATACGGCGACGCGAACGCTTTTACCGGTGCCTTTTGGCAACACAGTCGCGCCACGCACAGCCTGGTCGGATTTACGTGCGTCAACACCGAGGTTGATCGCCACATCGACGCCTTCGTCGAATTTTGCTGAAGCGGTTTCTTTAGCTAAGGTAAACGCTTCATCTAATGCGTAGAAGCCCTCTGAATCGACCTTAGCAGCCACTGCTGAATAACGTTTTGCCATGATTAAACTCCTTCAGTCTCAATGCCCATGCTACGCGCAGAACCAGCAATAATTTTTACCGCTTGATCCAGATCGTAGGCGTTCAAATCCGCCATCTTAGTTTGGGCAATTTCTTCAAGCTGAGCGCGTGTCACTTTACCAACCTTGTTAGTGTGTGGCACACCAGATCCTTTTTGGATACCGGCAGCTTTCTTCAACAAGACCGCAGCTGGCGGTGTTTTCATGATGTATGTGAAGCTCTTATCGCTATACACAGTGATCACAACAGGAACCGGCAAACCCTTTTCCATTTCTTGTGTCGCCGCGTTGAAGGCTTTACAGAACTCCATAATATT
The DNA here is from genome assembly GCA_030426005.1 of Gammaproteobacteria bacterium. Classification (GTDB taxonomy): domain Bacteria; phylum Pseudomonadota; class Gammaproteobacteria; order Arenicellales; family Arenicellaceae; genus Arenicella. The sequence goes on along the minus strand of JAUHZM010000018.1, from coordinate 1,338 downwards.
GACACCGTGTTGACCCAGTGCAGGACCAACCGGCGGACTTGGATTAGCGCCACCAGCAGGCACTTGAAGCTTAATCAAAGCATCGACTTTCTTAGCCATTTTTTTACTCCGGAGCATGTCACTACACGCTCTTTTGCGGGTACGAACGCCGTTAGGCTCCCCAGTTACAAAAAAACAATTGGTGCGCGTGAAAATAAAACCAATTCACACACATGATCGCCGCAACGATCAAAACACCGTCTCGCAGAGACTGCGCGACGGTATAAACTTAACCTTTCTCTACCTGCGCAAAATCCAGCTCAACCGGTGTTGATCGACCAAAGATCGAGACCGCGACGCGCAATTTAGACTTCTCGTAGTTGACGTCTTCAACTGTGCCATTGAAGTCCGCAAAAGGACCTTCGATAACACGCACCACTTCGCCCGGCTCGAAAGAGAACTTGTGACGCGGTTGATCCGAACCGTCCTGAACCTGTTGCAGAATGCTCATAGCCTCTGCATCAGTAAGCGGCGTTGGGTCTGAGGCTTTACCACCAATAAAACCAGAAACGCGCGGTGTGCTTTTTACCAGGTGCCAGGTCTCGTCATTCATCACCATTTGCACCAGCACATAACCAGGGAAAAACTTACGCTCACTGGTACGCTTCTGCCCGGCTTTCATTTCAACTACTTCTTCGGTTGGAACCAGAATGTCGCCGAAATAGTCCTGCATACCATGTCGCTGGATGCTCTCTTCCAATGTCAGCTTGACGCGCTTCTCATAGTTAGAGAACGCCTGCACAACATACCACTGCATCTGCGACTTCTTATCAGCAGAATCTGCAGACTCTTGATCTGTTACTGGATTATCTGACATTGTTTACCTTTATTCCTGATACTAAGCTGTTCGTGGACCGAATTAGTCTTCCACACCCAACAGCCAGTCATAAATAATTTCAAATACACTCATATCGATTAACCACAAGAACAGTGCAACCAGCACAACTAGGATTAATACAATAATGGTAGTTTGTGTGGTTTCCTGGCGTGTAGGCCAAACCATTTTTCGCAGCTCAGTTCGAGCACCTTTTGCGAACTCTAAGAATGAGGAGCCGTATTCAGATGTCATTGCCACAACAGCAGCCGCTACCAAGGCCACCAACAGCAAGCCAACTCGCCATAAAATCGATACATCCTGGCCTAAATATTGAGGTAGCTGATAATAACCAACCACACCTCCGACCGCGATCAATAGCGACGCGATTACCTTGACTTTATCCATCTCTAACTTATCTCTTCTTTAATTGCTTCGAAAAACGACATCGTGAGTATTTACGACCGAATTTCTCGAATTCAATC
>JAUHZM010000277.1 GCA_030426005.1 Gammaproteobacteria bacterium | reverse complement strand
CCATCTCATGAGTGATAAAAAGGACATTTCGTCCAGTAACGTTGACTTGATCGACCTATTTACCGATGCGGTATGGGTTGAGTCTGGTTTGTCCAAGAATACCTTGGCGGCATATCGGTCTGATTTGACCAGTTTTGCGCAGTTCTTGCAGGCTAAGTCGCTGCATGCGGTGGAGCAGGTGGACATCCAGCGTTTTCTGGCGGCGTTGATGGCACAGGGAATGAAAAGCAGTAGCAGCGCACGAGTGCTGTCAACCTTGAGACGGTTTTATCGCTATGCGGTGCGTGAGCGGGCGATGCCGAATGACCCATGTGCGCAGGTACGATCACCTAAGCAGGGGCGACCACTGCCGAAAACCTTGAGTGAACGGCAGGTGACGGAATTGCTTGAGGCGCCGGATGTGACAAGCTCGCTCGGATTACGAGATCGAGCAATGTTAGAAACGTTATACGCCACTGGTTTGCGAGTGAGTGAGTTGGTGGCGCTTACCTTACTTGAGATCAACCTCGATGTTGGTGTGGTCCGAATAGTTGGTAAAGGAAACAAAGAGCGCCTAGTGCCTTTAGGCGAGCAAGCGATTGATTGGATTCGACGTTATCAGCAGGCCGCGCGCGATGACTTGCTCAAGGCACAACGTAGTGATGCCTTATTTGTGACTACGCGCGGCGGGCCGATGACACGCCAGGCTTTCTGGCATTTAATAAAAAAGTACGCACTGACCGCGGGTATCCGGCAAACCTTATCGCCCCATACATTGCGCCACGCTTTCGCCACGCACTTGATTAATCATGGTGCTGATTTGCGTTCAGTTCAGATGCTGCTCGGTCATGCGGATCTCTCGACGACGCAGATTTACACACACATTGCGCGAGAGCGGCTTCAGGCTCTGCATATGCGGCACCATCCAAGAGGTTGATTTTTTATTAAATAGTACTGGTAACTGCGCGCGAAGTTGGGCAGAATGTTACTTGGAAATTTCATTCCAGCACGCAGCAAGTTGAATAAAAATAATTTGCGTGTTTGTCTGGCTAAATGATGACGGCGCATGCGGCTCCGGATCATGGTCAGGACGAACAAGGTTTAATCGATCATGTTCGTCGCTATATAAAGGTTAATCCAGCGAGAAACGCATTCTAGTTGTAGGGAAGGTGCGACAGCCTTTGTTAATTTCTTGACATCGCTCCGATTACGACACGTCTCAGGCAACCGCTTTGCAGTTGTATGGTAGGTAGGATTCGGTTTGATCGACGGCGCGGCCCCATCGCGCATCGGCAGTGCGACACGCTCCACAGTGTTGCTGGTTTAACGAAATTTTGATTTGGGTAACTATCACCAGAAACTGATATTCAGTGTGTGCTGTATCGACTCAATACAGTGTGATTTGAATGTTGGAGTATGTGAGGTCAGGTTTTGCCATGCTGTGACGAGCGGTGGCATTCTCACGGTGGCGAGGTTCAGCTGGTTGTTGGCCTTGTACTCAGGTTGCGAGTGTATTCGTGTGTGTGAATAGGATTACAGCTTGCTCAGCCTGTTGGACATACTGGTCTTAGTTGTTGAGAGACTATGTTTAAGAATAAAACAAAATCGGGACATACTAATTGAGTGAATGCTCGCGTTTAGCTTGAGCAGATTCTTTTAATTCATAGCAATTTCAGATAGGGCTGACTGGCACACTGTGCCTGCAGGCAATGGCCCGTAATATGTAAGAGACTTACCTTGAAAACAGCAAATGTAATACCGGCAGCCGATGCTGGAATTGATAATCAATTTATTAGTGAAAAAGCGCTGCATGTCGTGCAGGAGTTGCAGGACGCCGGGTTTCAAGCGTATCTGGTTGGTGGATGCGTACGGGATTTGATTATTGGAACCAAACCAAAGGATTTTGATATCGCGACGGACGCCACACCAGAGCAAGTAAAAAAAGCGTTTGGTCGTAATGCGCGCATCATTGGGCGCCGTTTCAAAATTGTCCATGTGCGTTATGGGTATGAAGTACTTGAGGTCGCGACATTTCGAGCTGATGCCAACGACCGAGATGGCGTCTCCAGTCACGAAATGTCAGAAGGTGATCAAGGCCAGCTATTACGTGACAACGTTTACGGCACCATTGAAGAGGACGTCGTGCGACGTGATTTCACCGCGAACTCGCTGTACTACGATAGCGTTAAGCAGGAAATTCTCGATTTTATGGGTGGCATTGAGGATATCCGAGCTAAGAAGTTGGTTAGTATTGGGGAGCCAGAACAACGTTTCACCGAAGACCCGGTACGTATGCTCCGAGTGATTCGATTTGCCGCGAAACTGGGTTTTGAAATGGAGCCAGAAGCGTTGCAAATGATTGAAAATCAAGGAAAGCTTCTGTCACATGTCTCTAGTGCGCGACTGTTTGAAGAAGTGCTGAAGTTGTTCCATGGTGGTGCGGCCTACGATACCTACTTACTGTTGCGAAAATACGGTTTGTTTAAGTATCTTTTCCCATTCACCGACACCATGGTGGTAGACGGCGTAGAAGGAATGCCAGAACGTGCCTTGCAAAACACGGATCGCCGCGTGCGAGAAGGCAAGCCGGTGATCCCTGCGTTTTTGTTTGCCTGCATGATGTGGGATCCAGTCAAAGCCGATGCCCAAGTGTTAATGGATGATGGCGCGAGTGAGTCGCATGCATGGCGTGTGGCTATGAACGATGCATTACGCGACCAGAACCAATACGTTGCCGTACCTCGTCGCTTAGCAGACATTATTTTGGATATCTGGAATATCCATTTCCGTTTGATTAAGCGGAATCCGCGTATGGTGAAAGCGAGTTTAAATAATCGTCGTTTCCGTGCGGCCTATGATTTTCTGCTGCTTCGCACTATGGTGCATGAAGTCGACGAAGAGATCAGTGAATGGTGGACTCGTATCCAGGAAGTGGATAAGGACGAGCGCGATGAGATGATTGCTGAGGTCAGCAAAATCTATAAACAACAGCGCCAACCACAGCAGGGCAATGAAGAGCCCAATTTTAATAGCGTGAATTACAACATCAGCACGCCTGATTACGACGGCGTGTATGTCGGTGGTGTAGACGATGGGTTTGGCAATGCGACCAAACCAAAGCCTCAACAGCGTCGCGGTGGCAAGAAGAAAACCAGTACTCGTCGCGGTAAGAAGGCCAAGCGTAACGCGCGGTCCAATGGTGCGGACCTCAACGGTAATGCAGGCAATGGCCGCACTCAGACTGAAGGCGGACGTCGTCGTAAAAAGCGTGCAAAGAAAGCGACTCGTCGCGGCCCAGGCGCGAGTCGGCGTACTACGTCAAATGACCAACGGTTTATGGATGCGCGACCAGCCGATGAGTATGGTGTCACATCAAACGGTGCCAATAAAAAGAAAGTAAAAGTTAGACGTAAGCGTAAACTGTCGGTAGATGATTCGCCGCATTTTTAGCTGCAATGTCGATACGCCGGCTTGAGCCGAGGTCAAGCCCGTGAGTCAACAAACAGTCAAAGTGTATTTAGGCTTGGGCGCCAATTTAGGCGACCCAGCCCAGCAATTAGTGGATGCCCGCAGCGCGTTGCGTCAATGGCATGGTTGTGACGCGCTACGTTGTTCGAGTTTTTATCTCACCTCACCGGTGGGCTATACCGAGCAACCGGATTTCCTTAATTGTGTGGTGGAGATCCAAACCAAGGCTGCCTTGCATGAGGTCTTCGCGTATACCCAGATGCTCGAACAGCAGATGGGTCGACGTCGAGTCGTTGACAACCAAAATGCCCCACGCAGCATCGATATCGATGTGTTGCTGTATGGCGATCATGCTCACAACACTGCGGAGTTGACGGTGCCGCATCCGAGATTGCAAGAGCGTTTATTTGTCTTGTTGCCGCTGGCTGAACTGATGGTGGATGACAGTCATGCTTTGATCGGTAGCCCGACTAAGTTAGTATCGGAGTCTTCCCGGTTTGAGGGGCAGTCGGTGTCCCGTCTCAGAGTTTAGCGATGGCTCAGTATTTTCAAATCCACGCCCAGAATCCTCAGGCACGACTGATTCAACAGGCTAGTGAGATCGTGCGCCAAGGCGGCCTGATTGCATATCCGACGGACTCCAGCTACGCGCTTGGATGTCAC
>JAUHZM010000276.1 GCA_030426005.1 Gammaproteobacteria bacterium | reverse complement strand
TGTTCATTATCAAGTTGCTTCAGCTTCCCCTACCTGAACCCGATTCTGAAGCCATTGATTATAGCAGGCTATAAGCTCAATGATTGACATGGATTTCACAAATTGAAGTTGAATTTCAGCGCCTTTCACCCAATAATACACAGCCTGAGTTGGTCGGGCAATCGCGGGCTGTTAACAGTTCGAGGAAAGTCCGGGCTCCATAGGGCAGGGTGCCAGATAACGTCTGGGCGGCGTGAGCCGACGGCCAGTGCAACAGAAAGATACCGCTTCCATTTAAGGTGAGGTCCGTTAATTCGGGCGGCACCTGGGAGTAAGGGTGAAATGGTGCGGTAAGAGCGCACCGCGCAAGTGGTAACATGAGCGGCATGGTAAACCCCACTCGGAGCAAGACCAAATAGGTGTCCTGATGGCGCGGCCCGCGTTGGACACGGGTAGGTTGCTTGAGGCGCGTAGCGATGTGCGTCCTAGATGAATGACTGTCCTCGACAGAACCCGGCTTATAGGCTAACTTCATCGCTTGCATTGCGCGAAATACGTGTGATCCGTTGGCAGGTCACCTCGCGAGGCGCACTGTCACATTGTTAGCGGACTAACCAAACCGTAATCATCTTGGTTGTGCCTAAAATTACGGCGATCCGCTTAAAAATTAATCAATCAAAAATAAAATCTTGCCATATTTAGTTAAAGTAACACTTTAACTTATCAGTTTAAGTTGCAATGGAATGTGCGCTAACTTACTGAAAGAAAAAGGTTTTCCTCATCATTTATCCCTTGACAGTCATGTCTGTGTCGTAGATAGTGGCGAAATGTGGGTAATTGTGGGATTTTGTGGATGAAATTGCCCAAATCCTGACCCAAAATTAGAAAAACAAGCAGAGAACCAAAACTAAGCGAGATCTACAGAGTCGTGGCCAGAGGCAGTAACCATCTGAGTTTAGATGCCAAGGGGCGGATGTCTATTCCGACCCGGCATCGTGACGCCCTGCGTGGGGAGTCCGAGGGTGCGCTCGTGGTGACGATTAGTCCAAGTGATCGTTGCTTGCTGTTGTATCGATTGGAAGACTGGGAGCAGGTGGAGCGCAAGCTAACCGCGTTACCAACATTGAATGCCCAGACACGTCAATTGAAACGCATGTTGATTGGTCACGCCGATGACTGTGTGATGGATTCCAGTGGCCGCATTTTGCTGCCACCACAGTTGCGTGAATTTGCGGGTATTGATCGAAAAGCGGTCTTGGTTGGGCAAGGCGACAAATATGAGATTTGGGATGAGGCGCACTGGGTAGCGCAACGAGATTCCATGCTGTCAGTAGAGCTCGATGAGTCGGCATTGCCGGCCGAGCTTGAATCACTCTCTTTTTAGAGCGCGCCATGACCTCGGTTGAACAACACATCCCTGTCCTGAAGCGAGAGGCTCTCTCCGCGTTGAATATCCATGCGTCTGGCGTGTACGTTGATGCCACGTTGGGTCGGGGTGGTCATGCCCGCGCTATTCTGGAACAACTCGGCCCCGAGGGGCGCTTGATAGGTTTTGATCGCGATCCGCAGGCAGTTGAGCTGGGGCGTGCAATGTTTGCGGATGATCAGCGAGTGCGGGTGGTGCATTCAGAATTTGCTCGTATGCTACAAGAAATCAAACAATTGGCTGACATTGACGGTGTTGATGGTGTGCTGATGGATTTAGGTGTTTCTTCGCCACAACTCGATCAGGCAGAGCGCGGGTTTAGTTTTTTGCGTGACGGCGCGCTGGATATGCGCATGGATACCACCCAGGGTGAGTCCGCGGCGGACTGGCTAGCGCGAGTCGAAGAGCGCGAGCTGATGATGGTGTTGTTTGATCTGGGTGAAGAGCGATTTGCGCGTCGTATTGCACGCGCAATTGTTGAACAACGTGCTGAGGCACCCATCATAACGACGCACCAGTTGGCCGAAATTATTGCTCAGGCAACACCCAAGAAAGACAAACATAAACACCCTGCGACACGAAGCTTTCAGGCGATTCGCCTGCATGTGAATCAGGAGCTGGCGCAGGTCAATGAGGCGCTGCCGCAAGCCGTGGAATTACTCAACGAAGGCGGCCGCTTGGCGGTGATTAGCTTTCATTCGCTGGAAGACCGGATCGTGAAGCGGTTTATTCGTGACCTATCGACGCCAAGTCTACCGCCGAAGAATATTCCGGTGAGCGCCGATATGTACCGTACGCCGTTGAAGCCGATTGGAAAGGCCATCAAGCCGAGTGCAGAGGAAATTGCGCGCAACACGCGTGCCCGAAGCGCAGTATTGCGCGTAGCTGAACGTACGGATGTGCCTTACACGGGAGGTGCGCATGCGTGACAGCGTAATGTGGTTTCTGGTTACCAGTGTGGTTGTGAGCGCCCTGTTTGTGGTGAACGTACGCCATGAACATCGTATTGCCTACGTGGCATTTCAAACCGAGCAAGCACGACGCGATGCCTTGGATGACGAGTGGGGTCAGCTGCTTGTTGAAGAGAGCTTGTGGGCGTTTCCGCACCGCATTGAGCGTGATGCGAGTAAATCACTATCGATGCGGGCACCGAATAAAGACGAAATTAAGTTTGTTGGCGTGGATGCCGGTACCAGTGGGGTGCAAGATGGCGCGCGGTAAGGCAAATCAAACCACGACTCGTCGTAGCCAAAAAGAGGTGATTGTGCCGGTTTCTACCTGGCGCTATCGCGTTGTGGGCCTGGTGTTTGGTGCCATCTTTGTTGTGTTTATCGTGCGTGCCGTACATTTGCAGATTATCGATAACGACTATCTGCAATCTGAGGGCGACGCACGATATTTACGCGTGCAAAAAGAAGAGCCGACGCGCGGCATGATTCTGGATCGCAACGACCAACCTCTGGCGATTAGCACTCCAGTTGATTCGATCTGGATGCATCCGGCGACTATTTTGCGCCAGCAAAACGAATACTCGTACGAGCAATTGAGCGGTTTGTTAGGAATCTCACGCGATGATCTGTTAGCACGCGCTGAAAAAGCCAAAGCTAAAGAGTTTAGCTACCTCAAGCGTCAGATTTCGCCGCAGTTGGCAAATCAGATTTTAGCGCTTGATGTGCCCGGCATTAATTCAGTGCGTGAGTACAAGCGTTATTATCCAGCAGGGCCGGTGTTGGGTCACGTGCTGGGTTTCACCAATATCGATAACGAAGGGCAGGAGGGTTTGGAGCTGTCCTTTAATGAGTCTCTAAAAGGTCAGCCTGGGCGCACGCACGTGCTGCACGATCGTGTTGGGCATGTGGTGGAGTATGTCGAGCAGTTGAGTCAAGTGCAGCATGGTCAAGACGTCAAGTTGAGTATTGATGCGCGGATTCAGTACTTGGCCTACCGACATTTGCAAGCTGCTGTTAAAAAGCATAATGCTGCCTCTGCGTCACTGGTCGCGCTCGACGCCAAGACCGGCGAGATTTTGGCAATGGTGAGTATGCCGGACTTTAATCCGAATGATCGCGCTGAGTTGAAAAGTGCGCGCTTCCGCAATCGCTCGATCACTGACTCGTTTGAACCGGGGTCTACGGTGAAACCGTTTACAGTGGCCATGGCATTGGAGGAAGGCGTAATTGAACCGCAGTCGATAATTGATGCAGAACAAGGGTTCTTTTACATCGGGCGCAGCCGCATAAATGACACGAAGGCGCTTGGCGAGATCACGGTGAGTGATGTGATTAAACGTAGCAGTAATATTGGTGCCGCGAAAATCGCAATGAAGCTGCCCGCGCGTGATTTATACGACACGTACCGCGCGTTAGGTTTTGGGCAGACCAACCAACTGAAATTGCCTGGCGAGCAACGTGGGATCCTTGCCAAGCGCAAAAAGTGGCGACCGATCGAGCACGCGACCATGTCTTACGGTTACGGCTTGTCAGTGAATACACTTCAATTAGCCCGCAGTTATATTGCGTTGGCGAATGATGGCGTCATTTTACCGGTCACGCTCAGTCCACTGGAGAAAGCGCCAGAAGGTCAGCGTGTTTTCAGCCAAGAGGTTGTGGATCAGGTGGCGCTCATGCTGGAAGCAGCCGTGAGTGACACGGGTACTGCGCCGCAGGCACGCGTTGATCAATACCGTGTTGGCGGTAAAACGGGTACAGCGCATAAGGTTGTTAACGGTCAATATCAGGACGATGCTTATATGTCATTGTTTGCCGGGTTTGCGCCGATCAGTGATCCTGAAGT
>JAUHZM010000275.1 GCA_030426005.1 Gammaproteobacteria bacterium | reverse complement strand
GCTATCCAATACGCCGTCGGCCTCGGGCTTGTCTGTGCTTCCTGTCTCGGATGATAGCTCGAGCTGTTCAATGTGAAACAAGGTTGGATTACGCCACTGCATGACCGCCACAAAATACACCAACACGACCAATAACAGATCCGCGGTTATATTCATGCTGGGTGCCTGCGCGTTGACCGTCGATTCGTGCATCAGCAAGTAAAACAGCACTTTTAGACTCCAGATCAGCACCGTGAACCCGATCAGTGACCAGAGCCAATTGAAGATATCCGGGTTATACGCCGACAAGGTTTTCCTGGCTTGAGTCTGTGACCGCCAGACCAACCGCACCAACAACACAATATAGACCACAGCTTGGCCATAGAATACGATTGGCGTCAGCACATCACGGAGCGACGTTGTTTGTGGCACGCGCACGAATTCGAGTGCGCGCTCGGCAGAAAGTAAAATGTCGTAGTTCAGCAGATAACAAAGCAACAAGGGAACCAGGTGCACTGTATCAGTCAGTCTTAATCCCGAGTTGGTGAGCGCGGTACGACAATACAGATACATCAGCCCACCCGAACACGTGGGCAAAAACAGCACGGGGCCAATAAGCCAAGCAAACGCAGTGTCGCCTTCCGCTACAATCATCGGCAGAAAGAAGATCGTGGCGATCAGCAAACACTGCACACCGAGAATCTTTCCTGCGCTGTTCACTCGCCGGTCCGTGGTGAGTAGTGCAAACAATAACAGCCCTTGCAACCCGCCGATAACGAGAATTAAAGTTTGAGTCAGCGGCATGACTATTCCGAGTGGATTTTCGGCGCTTTCGTATCGAGGTTCGCCACTTCCTGTTGTCTAAAGCTGGTAAAGCAAGATTATTGAGTTAAACCATCGTTAGGGTTAGCCGGTGTGCCGGACCGAATCAGCTCTCGAGCCGTGGTGATTTTACACTGCTGCTCGATGCAAGCGGCGACCGCTGGTGGCATCACTTCGCAGGTCGACATCATCTGGTTTTTGAGGTTATTTTGATGCGCTAGTTCTGCCGACTGTTTGGCTAGCTCTTCAAGCTGCACAATCGCGTCTGTTCCAATCAATTTGGAGTACGCCATATACCCGCTGGGACCACCACAAGCACGTTGTCCGAGCGGAATCGTTGCGCAGTCGGCGTCGGTCTCACACATTTTCGAGCCGGCAATACGTTCCATCTCAGCGTGCACCTCTTCGATATCAGCCGGAATCGGTGCTCTGGTGGCAGCGACCTCTAGTGTTGGCTTCTCATCACCGGCAGCACATGCCGTGAGCGGCAACAAACCTACTACAAGTACACCAAGTCGAACAAGATTCATAAACGGGCTCCAATAAATTGTTTCAGCAACGCAAGTTTGTATGATTATTTCTCAACGTATAACAACTTGTGACGTTACGGTAATGTTCGACATCGTTCAAGTAGCTTGGTCACACTACGCGATCAGACCAAACTGCGTTGCCGCACGGCTTCATACAAACAGACGCCGGTCGCAACAGACACATTCAGACTGGATACCACCGAACCCGCCATCGGCAGGTTGACCAGGCAGTCACATTTTTCCGCCGTGAGTTTGCGCAAGCCCTTGCCTTCGGCCCCCATCACGATCGCAATCGAACCCGTTAGGTCCTGTTGGTAGAGCGAATGGTCGGCTTTATCTGAGGTGCCGATCATCCACAATCCAGCCTGTTTCAGCATATCCATACTACGGGCTAAATTCGGCACACGAAAAATAGGCATGGTTTCGGCCGCGCCACTGGCAACCTTTTGTACCACGGCCGTAATCGGGCTCGCATTGTCTTTAGCCACGACCACTGCATCGACGCCAGCTGCATCCGCGGTCCGCAAGCATGCGCCAAAATTATGCGGATCTTGAACGTGGTCAAGAATCAACAACAAAGCCGGTTTTGCAGCGGATTTCTGCTCAATAAACTGACGCAGTTCTTTATCGTTGCCAACCGCTCGCGGTCTGGCCAGTAAGGCCACGCCCTGATGCTGTGCGCTGCCACAACGTCGCTCCAATGTATCGCGATCTACAGGGTGAATCGGCAAACCAATGGTGCTGGCTTGGGTCAAGATGTCCGCCTGAGCTTGGTTCGCAGAATTGATTACCACCCAAAGCTCGATTGCGCGCTCAGGGTTGACGCGCAGGACGGCGCTCACCGCATGGTGACCAACCACCCAGGACTGTTGTTGACTCATGTTGATTGCTCCAATTCGCTACGCGTGCGTAGTTGCCAAAAAATCAGCGGCAAGTTTACCGCAATCGCGGCTTATCGGCGATGTTTGCCACCCTTGTGATGGTGTTTACCATGCCCACTAATGTGTTTGTTGCTCTTGGGCCGCTTGCCGCGACGAAACTTCTCGTTCTTGATGTCAGTGAGCGCAAAATCAATTCGTCCCTGGTCCATGTCAACGCGCGCCACCTGGACCTCCAGACGATCGCCGGTGGTGTACACGCGGCCTGTATGTTCGCCGATCAAGCGGCGCGTATCGCCATCAAAGCGATAGTAGTCTTGTCCCAAGGAGGTGATGTGTACGAGGCCATCGACATAAAACTCCTCGAGCTCTACAAACAGTCCGAACTCCGTCACACTGGACACCACGCCGTGGAGTTTTTCACCAATTTTATGGCTCATAAACTCGCACTTTAACCACTGAACGGCCTCCCGTGTGGCGGCTTCAGCACGTCGTTCAGTAGAAGACGCCTGCTCTGCTGTCTTTTCAACTTCAATGAACTTGTCGTCCGAGTCTTGCAACTCAGCGTCTGCCAACAAACGGCGTATCTGCCGATGCACCAACAAATCCGGGTAACGCCGAATGGGCGAGGTAAAGTGTGTATACGAATCAAAGTTCAAGGCGAAGTGCCCGTTATTTTCTACGTCGTAGCGCGCTTGCTTCATACTGCGCAGCAACGCGGTTTGCACAATCTTGGTAGTTAACGGGTCATCCACCTGCTGAATCACCTTGGAGAAGTCCTCCGGCCCCGGGGTATCACCGCCCGGCAATAACAATTTAAATTGACGTAAAAACGTACGTGCGTCAGCGATCTTGTCTTCGTCGGGGGCATCGTGCACACGATAAATACCCGCGGCATCAGAATCATCCAGCATTAGCGACGCGCAGATATTAGCAGCCAACATGCATTCCTCGATCAAGCGATGCGCGTCGTTCCGCTCACGCGCCTCAACTCGATCTATCTTACGCTGATCGTCAAAAATAATGATCGGCTCTGGAATCTCAAATTCAATAGTACCCGCCTCGCGACGCCGAGCACCGAGCCGCCTAGACAATGCATACAAATCACGAATCGGTGCTTGTAAGGCCGGTGCGATCTGTGACCCAGCCGCATCTCCGTCAATCAGTGCTGCCACTTGGGTATACGTCAGGCGCGCGTGCGAGTGCATCACCGCCTGATAAAAATCGTAGGTTTCAATCTCGCCAGTACGATCAATGATCATGTCACACACGAAGCACAAACGGTCGACCTCGGGTTTCAACGAGCACAACCCATTCGACAGTATCTCCGGCAACATGGGAATGACATTATTCGGAAAATACACTGACGTGCCGCGCTGCCAGGCTTCTAAATCCAGTGGGCTCTGTTCTTTTACGTACGAGGACACATCCGCAATCGCAACCACCAAACGAGATTTGCCATCGCTCAAAGGTTCGCAATACACTGCATCGTCAAAGTCGCGCGCGTCTTCACCGTCAATGGTCACCAGCGGCAAATCTCGAATATCAGTACGACCCCGTTTGTCTGCCTCGCTCACCGTTTCTGAAAAACCGTCGATCTGACGTAATACCGCTTCAGGCCATTCGTGTGGCAGCTGGTGTTTACGGATCGCGATCTCAATCTCCATGCCCGGCGATAAATAATCGCCCAACACTTCGACGATTTCGCCAACAGGCTGGAAGTGTTTAGTGGGATGCTTGGTAATTTTGACCGACACCACTTGGCCGGTCTCTGCTCCAGCAGTGTGTTCGGGCAGAACAAAAATATCTTGCCCAATACGTTGATCATCCGGCACCACAAAGTGCAGATTGTTTTCATTGTAGTAGCGCCCGACCACCTCTAAGTTGCCGCGTTCCACCACATCAATAATCTGACCGAACAGCTTGTGCCGACGGTCACGCCCCACGATGCGGACATTGACGATGTCATTATGCAGAACTTCGCGCATTTCATGCGAGCG
>JAUHZM010000017.1 GCA_030426005.1 Gammaproteobacteria bacterium | reverse complement strand
GGCATGAGTACGTAGAATACGCCGAGGAAGGTCATGGTTTTCGACAACTGAACAATTGCGTTGATGCACTTGACCGTGAGCTGGCGTTTTATCGTGCTGTATTAAAATAATGTGTGGATAGCATTACAATGCTGACTGTCGCTTTATATTTGAAACCCAATTATTTGAGATTTAACTGATCATATGGACTTAATCGAAGAACGCACAATCGCGCTCGCTGGTGTTTTACAAGCATGCCAACAAGTCCAGGCGCTAGCGCGTGTGGGCTCGGCCAGCCAGACTGAAATGACCAGTAGTCTAAAGTCAATCCTGGTGCTGGATGCCGTGAGCACGCCGGCTGTATTTGGTGGTGTTCACGGCGTACGTGCGGGGCTGCGGTTGATTGCCGACGGTGTGTTTACTTCTACGCAAGGTACGGATATTGAGCTGCTTCGTTACGCCGTATCAATACTGCAACTGCAGGCGCAGTTATATCGAGACACACACAAATTTGCTGCTTTCGCCGCTGACGTCGAGCGACTTTCCAGCTTTTCGGAGGACAGCCTGGTCGAAGCATGTTCAGACGTCTATCAGAAGCATGTCAGCAGTATGCGTCCGCAGATTATTGTTCAGGGTGAGTCGGGCCATCTACAAAATCCAGAAATACCGCCAAAAATCAGAGCTTTGCTATTAGCTGCGTTTCGATCTGCGGTATTGTGGCAGCAAAAGCGCGGCGGTCGGTTTCGACTGCTTTGGGAACGTACACGCATGCAGAATGCCGCTCGTCGATTGTTAACGCAGGGCCCACAAACCTGATGCTCCGTTTATTACCGAGCTTACAGCTTGCCCTTGCCTTGTGGTTGACTTTTATTTGTTCGAATACGGCGCAGGCAGCTACAGACGAGCCTATTGTCGCGCAACTTGTTTGGGTTGAGTCTGCAGCAAAAAACCACCAAATCTTTATTGCTGACTTGCGTGGCGAAGACTGGTCTGAGCCTTATGCGGTGTACCAGAGCGAAAACGAGTTAGCTAGCCCGGTACTTGCAACTGATCTGTCAGGTGGTAAATGGTTGGTTTGGAGTGAGCGTAGCCGGAAGAAACTGGTGCTGATGTCACAACACCGTCCAGTTAACTCCTCTACTTGGGAGCCAGCCCGTATCGTGAGTGATCTCGGTTATGAGAACACAGGGCCCGCGGTGGCGGTGGATTTGGTAGGGCAGCTGTGGCTGGTTTGGGCAGCTAATCCCGGTGGTATGGACGATGTTTACTTCTCCGTGCGGGAGCCTGGGAGCTCTTGGACTGAGCCCGCTCGTTTGAATGAAAAGAATGAGGTGCCGGATATCCGACCGGCAATTGAGCTCCTGAAAGACGGAGATGTGCAAGTGTCATGGCAGACATTTGATTTTAATTTAGGGGGATACACGGTCGCCCTTAAACAGTTTGCGCTTGATAGTTTGGTCAAAACTCGTTATAAAACTCCGCTGGACCCTGCATCGGATTTGCGGCCGGAAGACGTAGCGTTACCTAATTTTGTACCGGGTCATACCGTGGTTTCTCTCCACCTTCCAAAAAACCGGCTCGTTCAATCTGTGCGTTTGAACTAAATTGCAGTAATGGCCATTTAAATAATGGAATTTTTGACAAAGAAAAAAAGTATGGGCGGGTTGGGACGTCATTGGATTAAACCGCTCGCTGGCATTGCGTTGGTTGCCGGTTCGTTGTTTGCAGGTGATGTGTTTGCCAGTGAGGCATCACGCACCGTGATTGCGTTGTTTGGCGATAGCACGACCACGGGGTTCAACGCCAATTTTGGCGATCGCTACGGCAACGGCTCGACTGTTCGTGGTTGCCCAACCATTTATCTCACTAACTTGTTGCGGCATGATCCGCAGATTGAGCCACCTAATAGCTGTCCTACGACGATTTATGATTCGCCCATCTTCGATGCGAATAAGCAGGAGCGCAATGTCATAGTTGCCAATTGGGGAATTGGGGGAAGTACGACAGAAAGCGGTGTTTCTCGAATTTCTTCGAATTTGGCACAAACTAAGGCTGATCACGTTGGCAAGGCTTACATAACTCTGATCATTTATGGGACTAATGATTTTAACTCCGGAATTAGTACCTCTACCACTCGGTTTAATCTCCGTCAGATGATCCAAAGTGCTCGTGCGCTGGGGTATACACCGGTTCTCGGAACACTTACACCACGGGATGATCGTGATATTTCACCTTATAATGGCGCGGTTAGTGGTGCGGGAAGTGATGAGGGCGTCCCTGTTGTGGATCATTACACTCGTTTTGTCAATCAATCCGGTGGATGGCGATCCATCGTTCAGCAGGAAGTTAGTACCACGACTGGGAAGCTGGTCCGATTTCATCCGACAGACGAAGGCTATATGGTTATAGCCGAAACCTGGTTTGATCAGTACCTACGTGATGTGATTAAACCTGAACAGTCGCTAATCACACCTATAATGCTGTTATTGTTAGAAGATTAATCTGCCCCGGTACATGTGCTCTTTGACGGGCAGTGGCCTAAATACTCTCGTCTGTTCTGGGCTGAAAGGTAGATTTAAGCTTGTAACAGTTAGCGGAGTTTATAAGATTTACAAATAAAAAAGCGCGAACACCTCTTTCGGTTGTTCGCGCTTTTTTCTGCATGAAGGTTTTGCTTACGAGCTGACTCCGTCAGTAAGTAGGAGATCAATCGCAGGCCCAACATTGGGAACTTTTTCTTCTTCTGGTGTGCCGCCACCGCCAGGCGTACCTTCCTCAAATGGAACCACTCCAGAACCCCAACGATAAAGCACGACATTTGTACGCTCACGCACGTTATTGCCGTTTAAATTGTCGCGTGCAACACCAGAAACCATGAACCCATAGATTTCGCCATTCACTTTATTAAAGTTATTAATAGGTGAGCGAAAGTGGCAGCAGCCACCGAAAGCCTTTTCTTTCTTGGTGATTTGGCCAGGGCGCAAATACTCCCAAGTTCCAGCGTGCCAGATGCCGCCAACTTTAACGAATCCCCAAGCGCTTGCAACGCAGCAGCCGCCGAGGCGAGATGAGCGAGGCCAGACGTTGGTTTTGTCATACGGCATATTGATGTATCCACCGCCAATCGTAACATTCAGGCGAGATGTGACGGGCCAGTCTTTTACCGATGGTGATTCAATAAAAACCACATCGCTGAAATCCTGTGGAAAAGCCGCTTTTGCGGTACTCGAAATCGAAAGGCAGGCAATGAATGCTGCCGCTAGTAGTGTGCTTAGCTTCATAGAAATTTTATGGTTACGTAACTGAGTTGGTGATTAATTATATTTTTTCTGAGTCGAAAATCGCGATTATTGCAACCGCATGTGGGCTAATAGTTTACCTGAAGCGAGGAGGCTTGACCAAGGTGTTTTAAGCGGAGTTAATTATTGTGCATGTGAATCAGGACAAACGTGTGTTACGTAGGCTTGAGGCTCAAGCTTAGTTATAATCGCAGGTTTCATTCAATCCTTGGTTTTTGTCTGTGACACTCCGACGTTTTCCCCGTTTACTTTGTCTGCTCGCTAGTTTGTTAGTGGTATTTTGCGTACTCCATTGGTATTTCGCAGCCACAATAGGTCGCGTGACGATAGAAGGCAAGTTTCCGCCCGGTGCAGTGTTAGAGGTCAATGTTCAGAACGCGTTTGGAGGTATTAGGAAGGAAAAGGTTGCACTAGGTGATCAACCTCTAAATATTAAAAAGCGCGTTGGTACTTCACGCATAAACGCCCCAGCCGAGTCATTGAGTTTGGTGTTTTTTCTGCCTAATGCGTCACCAGTGCCGACATCCCAACGTGTGATTAACATCTATAACGTGCAGATTGAACAACCATTTGCGGGTCTTACGGTTATTTCAAAACGGACACTGTCGAGTTTTTTTAATAGCGCCGATTTTTTTGGTGACAATTCGGCGTTCGTCTCACTCAAAGGTGAAAGTAGATCAGCGGTCTTGGTCAATCGTGTCGCTTTACCCAAGGCATCTGTGATTTGGGCAATCTGGCCAGCTATTTTTATCAGCCTGCTGGTCACCTTGGTGGTTCGCAATCACCGCTTACGTGATTTACCCGCGTTAAAGGACTTGTCTCTGGGCGCGAAAATTTCATCTCGCGCTGAGTTTGATGCTGTTAACGGCATCCGTGGATTAGCTGCGTTACTGGTGTTATTCAGTCATGCCGCGCCTGGTTTTGAGGCAGTGAATATGGGGATCGCATTACTCTTCGTTATTAGTGGTTTTCTATTGTCCAAACCGTTTGTCTTGGATTCACAAAGAATATATAGCTGGCAAAACATAGAGCGCTATCTGGTTAAGCGCATTAAGCGCATTCTGCCGATGTACTACACGTTTATCTTCATCATCTATGGCTTAGCGTATGAATTTGATACAGTCATGCGAAATGTGCTTTTCGTGGAAGCATCAGGGCATCTATGGCCGATGACACAAATTTTTACTTTTTACATGTGTCTGCCATTGGTTTTGCTGCTCACTTCTTGGTTGTGGCGCCAACAACGGTGGCTGCCGGTGCTCGTGCTCGCTGTGCTTGCCGTTGTCTGGCATCAGTACTTTTCGGACTGGCGGCCGTATTACAACGGACGATTCTTCAAAGAATTTTACCTCTATGCTTTTGTGCTTGGCGTTGCCGGTGCGTATCTCCATTTTGACATTATGAACCGCCCCAAGAAGGGGATACTGGGCGTGCTTGGACCCTGGTTATTGCTGGTGTTAACGGTCGTGGCGATCGCGTGGTCGGCACCAGTTCAGCCACCAGGATGGGCGCACTTATTGATTAAGCCGTTCTTTGCGAAGTGTGTCGTGAGCCTAATCATCATTGTGCTCTTTCTACAATTCGCGGACAGCTGGGCTAAACACATCCTGGCCAACCCAGTTTTTAAATCGGTTGGTGTGATCGGGTTTAGTTTCTATCTATTGCACGGCATCGGCATTGACATGGCCTACGCATTTCAGACTCAAATACTAGGGCTCGTCGAGGCGAGTGAGCGATCTTGGCTAACTGTGGCACTCGCTTTTGCCATGACCTACATCATGGCGGTGCTGACGTATTCGTATATCGAGCGACCGTTTTTTGGGTACCGTGAACCTCAGTCTGACGCTGGTAAGTCGTAGTAATCGTCGCTGATGGTCGTCATCAATTTGCGTGCCACAATGTCGTAACCTTTCGGGTTCAAGTGGCAGCAGTTGTCGACATACAAGGTGTCCGGGGTCTCGCTGAACATATAGGTCAGGTCATAGAAGTGGACGCCAGCTTCCTCCAAAGGTTTAACGCGCTTAAGTAGGGTCGGCAATAATTGTTTATAAGCATTACCGTACCCGCCGTGATCAAGAATCGCGATCTTACGTTCTTCAGGATTGAGCGGTTTGGCACCATCGATATACTGGTTCGGCTGCAGAAAATGGTAGTAGCGTGCACCATTCCCTTCGGCTAGGTCTCGCATGGCCAAGGAGCTATTTAGCCACAGATCAGCGGCATAGTTGGCTACGTCATCGGCTGAGTTTAAGTTCATATCGGGGCCCAGAGCTTCATAGGCGAAATCGCGCTTATCCTCTGGCACTTTACTCAGCGCATCAATTTTTGCATCGACCGCAGCAATACGATTAACGTATCCCGGATCCATAATACGCCAGAAAAAATTGACTATCGGACTCCAACGAGCCGGGAAGCCGCTGGCAAATGCAGCCAAACCGGATCGGCTCTCGAGTAATTGAAACTTTTTGCCATAGGCCATCATGCCATCTCGACTTAGCGATGAGCTAACGCGATGATTCCAAGACTTGGGGAATGCTGGATGCAAGCCCGAATCGCGCCACCCGTAGAAAGTAGCCGCCATTTCATTAAAACCGTCGAGATTGATAATAACGTCGAACTCAGCACCCAAGGCCAAGTAGTAGGACAGTTGCATCAACTGCTGAGGCTGCTTGTAAGCCCCCATTGCCATGTTGTAGACCACAACTTGTTTGCCCTTGAACGCTGGGATATAACGCATCACGTGGTCGAAGTACTGTTTGCTGCCGCCGCGTGCGGTCCCATCAGCGAATGAGCCACCTAGAATTCCAACCACAGCAACTTTGTCAGAACGTTTGGCCATCGGTTGATCGGTATCCACTCGGATTCGGGTGGCGCAATCCATGATGTTTTCGGACTGACAATCTGGATCCACACGCTTGCCATCCACCGAAAAACCAACATAGGGATGCAGAATCGGTTTACGAATTACGCCATTCTCAGCTGCTGCGGCAGGCACAAATACCGCGCTCTTATCTTTAGCAATGATTGCTTCTTGTTTAGCGACCTGCAATGCGTGCACGTTGTAGTCGCCAAATTTGATTTTGTACGCCACGAAAGTGGCTAACTCAAACAATGCGTAGGTGAAAAGTAGCAGGATCAGGCTAAATAGCGCTTTTTTCATAATGTGCTCGCCTTGTTTGGCGCATGTTTAGAACAAACGCGTAGTTTACCCGTTTGCGTTTCTGCCGAACAAGCATCAAATTGAATGGTGACTTGCAGTCAGTTCAGGAAGCATGCAGACTCGACGCTCAGAATTAACACAGTACTGCCATTATGAAAATATCGCTATTGCTCACCGGCAATGAACTTATGACCGGAGACACCATCGACTCGAACTCAGCCTATTTGGCGCAGTCGTTAAAAGATTTGACACTGGTTCCGTACATCAAAAAGGTGGTCGGCGACGACTTAAATCTCCTAGTGAGTTCAATTAAAGAGCTCGCGGCAGTATCAGACGTCTTGGTCGTGAATGGAGGACTTGGGCCGACGGTGGATGACCTCACTGCACAGGCGTTGGCGCAGGCAATCGATTCACCCTTGCAGCAGAATGCGCAAGCCATGGAAAAGCTCGAAGCTTGGGCCGAGCGTCGTGGCTTTGTGATTACCAAGTCGAATCTCAAGCAAACAGAATTGCCGGCAGCGTGTGAGGTTATCGACAACCCGAGAGGGTCGGCGATGGGTTTTCGTTGTGTCCACGACGGCTGTTTGATTATGTGTACACCAGGTGTGCCAAGTGAATTCAAGCCAATGGTCGAGGCGCATTTACTGCCATTGATCCGGGCGCATGGTCAGCTGGATATTATTAGCGAAATTACGCGTATCCGTCTATTTGGAATTACCGAATCCGGTTTGCAAGACACGGTTGATTCCGAGTTCCCGGATTGGCCCGCCGAGGTCGAACTGGGATTCCGCGTGCAGATGCCCGTCATCGAAGTGAAGCTGGCAACGGTTGGCGAGCAGGCGCGTAGTCTGAATACGTTGTGGACGGAGAAATTCTGCGCACGATTTAGTGATTACATCATCGGACGCGACAGTACCCGGCTGACGGAAGCGCTGAATGCGGCCTTATTGAATAATGGTTTAACGCTGACCACAGCAGAGTCTTGTACGGGTGGATTGATCGCCGCCGGGATCACCAGCGAGGCGGGCGCATCGCGCGTGTTTGAAGCGGGTTACATAGTCTATTCCAATGACATCAAGCAGCGTACCTTGGGTGTCTCGGCCGCAAGTTTGACAACGCATGGTGCGGTTAGCGAAGCTGTAGTACGGGAAATGGTGGACGGTGCGTTGTCGCGCTCCGGTGCGGACATCGCGCTAGCAATTTCTGGAATTGCGGGTCCTGATGGTGGCACCGATGAAAAGCCAGTCGGAACGGTATGGATGGCCTGGGGACGTCAAGGCGCGATCTCGGCACGACGTTTCTTTTTCCCTGTTCCGCGGATTGCGTTTCAAAAAACAGCGGCTGCGATTGCGATGGATTTGGTGCGGCGTGAAGTGCTCGGTCTACCAACAGATGTCGACTACTTTAGTGAGCTTAAAAAGAAGCGCGCCTAACCGAGTTGCTGCGCATAGGCGGTTAACGCGGCACAGAGTGTTGTCAACTCTGCGTCGCTCACTACATACGGCGGCATGATATAGAGTAAGCGCCCAAATGGTCGAACCCAGACGCCACGCGATACAAAGAAAGCTTGCGCGTGTGCCACGTCAATCGGTTCGGTCATTTCGAGTACGCCAATCGCGCCAAGCACGCGCACATCGTGCACCGAACTATAGGCCAGTGCTTTCGATAGCTCGCTATTAAGCGTGTTTTCGATCCTAGCAATATTTGTTTGCCAGTCTGATTCAGTGAGCAATTTCAAACTGGCATTTGCGACCGCACAGGCCAAAGGATTGCCCATAAAGGTCGGACCGTGCATAAAGACACCGCCTTGGCTGGAAATGCCGTGTGCCACTTTGCTGTTGGCGAGTGTGGCGGCCAAAGTCATGTAACCACCGGTGAGTGCTTTGCCAACACAGAGAATATCTGGGCTGATCGATGCCCATTCACAAGCGAACATTTTACCGGTTCGACCAAAGCCGGTGGCAATTTCATCGGCAATCAGCAGTACCTCGTACTCATCACAAAGTGTGCGCACATTGGCCAGGTAGTCTGGATGGTAAAACCACATGCCTCCGGCGCCTTGCACGATCGGTTCCAGAATGACCGCTGCAAGTTCTCCATGGTGCCGTTTAAAGCTTTCCTCTAGCGCCAATATGCTAGCTGGGTCAAAGTCAGTATCAAATCGACAAGATGGCCGTTCGGTGAATTTTTGTTGCGGTAAGGTGCCTTGGAAAAGATGGTGCATGCCGGTGTCCGGGTCGCACACGGACATCGCGCCGAAAGTGTCACCATGGTAACCGCCGCGCAGAGACAATAATTTGTGTTTCCCGGCACGACCAAGTGCTTGCCAGTATTGAATCGCCATCTTAATGGCGACTTCCACACTGACAGACCCGGAGTCGGCCAGAAATACATGCTCCAAGCCCCCTGGAGCCAGTTGCAAAAGCCGTTGGCATAATGCAATCGCCGGCTCGTGTGTCAGACCGCCAAACATCACATGCGACATGCGATTGCTCTGTTGCGCCAGCGCGACATTTAAATCCGGGTGGTTGTAGCCGTGGATTGCACACCACCAGGAGGCCATGCCGTCAATAACCTCGGTGCCGTCACTAAGATAGAGCCGACAACCCTCCGCTCGTTTGACTAAGTACGTGGGCAGCGGGTTGGTGGCCGAGGTGTACGGGTGCCAGATATGTGACCGATCAAATTGGAGCAAGTCTGACATCAGAAAAACAACAGTTTGATGATAAAGGCTACGATCACAATATTCAGGGTGAGCTTGATTGGCCCAATGCCTTTTTTGACCTGCATATTGGCGGCTAGCCAGGCGCCGGTCCAGGTGCCAACCCCTAAGGCAATGCCATATGCCCAAACGAGCTCGAGCTCCGAGGCGAACACGATCAAGGCCACAATCGTGTAACACAACACAATAAAGACCTTGTGTGCGTTGGTGGTGATCAGATCGAGCTGCATCACTCGATTAAGTGTTGGCATTAATAGGAAGCCGACACCAATATGAATAAATCCGCCCCAGAAGCCAATCAAAACCATCAGTAGGTGGCCAGCAATTAACCGGTTGCGCGACGGCAAGGCTTGGTTGTTGATGGTTTTGGGTTGGGGCAATGACATGATAATCAGTACAAACCCCATAATGATGGCTAGCAGGGTATTGAACTGAGAGCTATCAAGCCGTGATGCTACCGTTGCACCTATTAAAGTGCCGGGGATAGTACACAGGCCCAAACTAAAGCTGAGTTTGAAGTTAGAAAAACCTTTGCGCCAGAATGCCCAAACGGCGGAAATATTCTGCGGCAGAATTGCGATGCGGTTGGTGCCATTGGCAATGGTGCCGGGGACCCCCAGAAAAATCATGATCGGCACGGACAACATGGAGCCGCCGCCCGCCATGACGTTCAGGAATCCAGTTGCGACGCCTGTGATCGCAAGTATGAGAAGTTCTAGCATGCAGCGGATTGTAACTAAAAGTGGCCTTGATTGAACACGCGGCAGGTAAAATAAATTGGTACACTCAGCGCCATGAATCTACATTACGAAACCTACCCCGGTGATCTGTCGGCATTTGATCCCGCAACGACGCCGGTAATTGTTTTGCCCGGTCTGTTTGGTTCCACCACAAATTGGCGAGGGTTTGCTAAAAATCTGGCGCAGAGTTTTCCGGTGGTTGTGTTAGACCAGCGTAATCATGGCCGTTCGCCCCATGCTGAGACGCACAGTTATCAGGATATGGTAGACGATCTACTGGCTTTTTTGGATCACCATGACTTAAACCAAATCCATTTATGTGGGCACTCGATGGGCGGCAAGGTCGCGATGCTGTTTGCTCACCAATACCCCGAGCGCCTCAAAAAGCTCGCGGTATTGGATATTGCGCCGGTCGTTTATTCACACTCCCATGCCAATTTTGTGCGCGCAATGCTCGAAATTGATTTGGCCGAGCTTAAATCACGTAGTGATGCCGACCGCCAATTGTCTGCAGTGATTTCAGACACCGCAACTCGATTGTTTCTATTGCAAAGCCTAGTTGGTTCACCCGGTGAGTATGAATGGCGCTTGAATCTGTCTGTGTTGCTAGAGTACATGCCACAGATTGTGGGCTTTCCGGAGTCTGCCTTGGATGGATCTGTTGTCGATTTACCGGCACTTTTTTTATATGGTGCAAACTCTAACTATGTTCAGACCGAGCACCATCCATTGATTCGCCAGCATTTCTCGCAAGCAGAGTTTGAGTCAGTGCCGAATGCCGGGCATTGGCTCCACGCCGAACAGCCTGATCTGGTATTACAGTCATTGCTGCAGTTTCTACAACGAGATTAAAAAAATGTCTGATTCGGGTAAGAAAACCAGTTCTGAACAGGTCAACTATGACATGTTAGATAAGAATCAGAAATACGCCTTGTTAATCGAAGCGCACGCGCAGGACTTGTACAAGTATGCGCTGTGGCTTTGCAAGGATAAAAACATGGCCGACGATGTCATGCAGGAAGCATTTTTACGTGCTTGGAAGTCATTGGATAGCTTGCGTGAGGCGAAAGCCGCCAAAGGCTGGCTGTTTACAATCTTTCGTCGTGAACATGCGCGTCAATTTGAGCGCAAGCAATTCCAGTATACAGACGTCGAAGAGATGGACACGCTGGCGGATGGCCAGGTTGGCTACGATGATCGTCCTGAAGCCTTTGCTTTGCGTACCGCGCTGCGGAGTTTGCCTGCCGATTATCGAGAACCCTTGGAAATGCAGGTTCTGGGTGGTTTTTCCTGTGACGAAATCGCCACGATTTTGGATATCAGTAGCAGTGCGGTGATGACACGATTATTCAGAGCGCGCAAGAAAATGCGTGAGTTACTGGATGATGATGTGGTATCCGGTCTGGGTGGTATGCAGCAATGAATCGTGTTTTTCTGAATAATGTAGTTGATGACCGGTTCTTAGCCGGCGCACTTGTAGTAAGAGTAGGGTTAAGCAGAAAATGAACTGTTTAGAATTTAAAAGGTTAGCATTGGCTGAGCCGCACAGCGAACAACATGAGTTTGTACAGCATGCGCGTAATTGTCCGGAGTGCCTGAAATATTTGGGCGGGGTTAAGCAGATGGATGCGGATTTGTCTGCGAGTCTTGACGTGAAAATCCCATCAGACTTGGTTGCGCGCTTAAAGTTGCATCAAGGAATGGAAACACCGGTTGAGGTCATTCGGACGCCGATCTGGCGTCAGCCACGCTATGCAATCGCGGCGAGTTTCATGGTGGTATTTCTAATGACGGGAATATTCACCACCAGTTGGTTGGGTTTCCAGCAGCAAATCAGCAATGATTATGAGTCGCTGCTCGCTGGTGTAATCGAGCACATGGAAGATGTGCCAATGACACCAGTCTGGGAGGTCGAACGAGCCAACACAACGGCGAACACCTTGCTGGCCAGCTATCAGCCAAATATGAAGCTGAAACACTTGGATAATCTGCAATTTACCAAGATCTGCCCGATGGGGCGATACCGCGGCATTCATGCAAGCCTCGAGACCGCGGATGGCACCGTAACCTTCGCATACATCAAAGGCGAGCCGATCGGTGAAGTGCTGGACACTGCGTATCAAGGCATGGTGACACGAGTGAAGCCAGTGCGCGGAGGCAACTTAGTGATTGTGAGCCACTCCAGTCGTGGACTTCAGTCGGCGGATCGTCAATTAGAGCAGGCGATCTACTGGGAGATTTAGCGGATCGCTTAGACAACGGAGTTGGTTAAGGACTAGCCGAAACGTTTATCAGCAACAAAGGGGTTGGTCATACGTTCCTGGCCAAATGTCGACATCGGTCCGTGGCCGGGGATGAATTGAATGTCGTCTCCGAGGGGAAACAATTTCTGTCGGATCGAATTCACCAAAGCTTGTTGATTGCCGCGCGGGAAATCTGAGCGCCCAATCGATCCTTGAAACAACACATCACCGGCCAGTGCAAACCGCTGGTCAGCCTCGACAAACACGATGTGTCCAGGCGTATGCCCGGGGCAGTGCACAGCGTCAAAACGAAGATTGCCCAGTTCAACGCGATCGCCATCCTGTAACCATTGATCAGGTTTGAACGCATCGCCGTCAAAGCCAAACTGTCGGCATTGTTCCGGCAGCAGGTCTATCCAGAACTGATCGTCCCGGTGTGGCCCAACAATTGGCACGCCGGTTGTCCGCGCCAATTCAGCGCAACCTCCGGCGTGGTCCAAATGCGCATGCGTGACTAAGATTTTGTCGAGTTCCAGCCCTAATTTATCGAATTCTGTGCGTATCCGTTGTAAGTCCCCACCGGGATCCACGATGGCCGCAAGTTTGGTTTCGCTGCACCACACGATGCTGCAATTCTGCGCAAAGGGCGTGACAGGGATAACGCGGTACTTGAGAGCCATTACTTGATCTCCGGAGTGCGAACCTCAACCCGTTGCGAGATTCGTTGCCCATCGTCGGTCACCAGTGTGATCTGAGTTGCCTCGCCAAGTTGTAGCGGCTTATCGGGTTGCATGAGCATAATGTGTTTGCCCATGGGCGCAAAGTGAACCGTGTGGCCCGCTGGCACAGAAACTTGATCGAGGTGCTGCATGCTGGTCATGTCGTTCTCGGTCACGGTCTCGTGCAACATGCTCATGCTGAAACCCTCCGCTTCCACCGAGGTAAAGACAATGTCCTTGGAGGAATTGTTCGTAATATCCAGATAGGCCGCCATACTACGGGCCGAACTGGGTGCTGGGCGGATCCAGGCATTGCTGATTTGGATGGCGTTGTCTTGTGCATTCACGTCGAAAGACAACGGTTTTGTCACCGTGTTAACTTCGGTGCTGGCAGGGTTCGGTGTCGGCATTGAATCAACTGGTGCTGGTCGATACTTCGCTAGCTTTATTAAGTCGCCTACCATGGTTTCGGCCTTATGAGGTGCGGTCATGACGCCGGCATAGCGCGCATCCGGGTCGATCAGAATGATCGACGCACTGTGATCGACATCGTAGTTGGCGTCGCCGCTGTCCTCCCCAGAGATAAACAGGATTCCCATTTGTTTGGCAAATTCTGTGGTTGATTCCGACTCTGCTCGCAACCCGATGAATTCAGAATCGAAGAAGGGGACATATTGGGCCAGTCGCTCCGTGGTGTCGCGTTGCGGGTCCACAGAGACCATAATGACCCGATAATTCTGCCATACCCCAGCCGCGACTAATTCCGCTTTCACTTGCTTCAATGTTTGCATGGTCGTGGGGCAAACATCCGGGCAGTTCGTGAAACCGTAAAATACAATACTCCAACGTCCCAGCCAGTCGGTGGCGTTGAATGGTTGATCGAGATGGCTTTTAAATGGCAC
The DNA here is from genome assembly GCA_030426005.1 of Gammaproteobacteria bacterium. Lineage (GTDB taxonomy): Bacteria > Pseudomonadota > Gammaproteobacteria > Arenicellales > Arenicellaceae > Arenicella. The sequence goes on along the minus strand of JAUHZM010000017.1, from coordinate 6,729 downwards.
CATCGTCAATGGTTTGGGTTGCGGTAGAAGAATAGTTTTTTCAAACTCTGGCGCATTTTCATCTGGGTTATTCGACAGTTGTGCCAGGAAGCCGACGGCGATTGCCGCAATAGCGATGATGATAAACAGGAGGTTGGATTTTCCAGATTGGTAAGTCTTCATATTTCGATCAAATTGAAAAAGCGATCATGCAATGCACGACCGCTTTTTGTTGCACGCTGAAATCGCGTCGAAGTATACCTGATGCGTCACAACTACGTGTCGCGATAACGGGTCAAGTTAATTTTAGCCTTACTCGGGTACCACATGTAACAAGCTGCCATCGACAGTGGTCACGCGAACTTTACTACCGACTGCTGCGTCAGGTCCGGTGACTTTCCAGTGACTGTCATTGATGATCACTTTGCCATACCCGTTGACAATCGGCTCTGAGAGCACCACCACGCGACCCAGAAAGGCCTTACTGCGCTGGTTTAGATATGGCTGGTCGGTTTCCTCTGATTCGGATTTTTTACTCAATTGTTTCCACATCACGAGTGACGCGACACTAAATACGCCGAAAATGAAATACTGGATTGCCCAGTTCAGATCTGGCATGAGTAAACTCAGTGCTGCCGATGCGATGGCGGCGAAACCTAACCACAGAAAAAACGCACCGGGTGCAAAGAGTTCGAGTCCAAAACAGATGAAGCCAAGTATTAGCCAGTGCCAATAAGTTGGATTATAAAAAAAATCAGTCATGCCACCTCCCGCGACTAAGATTTCTTTTCAAACGCTTCTTTTGCCAGCTCTGAAATGCCGCCAATTGAGCCAATTACACTCGATGCCTCCAGCGGCATAAAAATCACTTTCTGGTTCTGTGAACTCGCCATCTTGGTTAATGCTTGTATGTAGTCCTGCGCGACAAAGTAGTTCACAGCTTGCACGCTACCTTCATTGATCGCCTGCGACACCATATTGGTAGCCCGGGCTTCAGCCTCGGCTTCACGTTCGCGGGCTTCGGCATCTCGAAATGCAGATTCTTTACGCCCTTCGGCTTCTAAAATTGCCGCGGTTTTCTCGCCTTCGGCACGCAGAATTTCGGATTGTTTAAAACCTTCTGATTCCAGGATGGCGGCGCGTTTCTCTCGTTCTGCTTTCATCTGGCGCGCCATGGCGTCCACCAGGTCCTGCGGTGGCGCAATATCTTTAATCTCGATGCGTGTGACTTTAACGCCCCAAGGCGTTGTCGCTTCGTCAACCACGGTCAAAAGCGCAGAGTTGATTGAGTCTCGCTTCGACAGTGACTCATCCAGATCCATCGACCCCAGGACGGTTCGAATGTTGGTCATGGTTAGATTCAAAATTGCGACTTCGAGTTGGTTCACTTCGTACGAGGCTTTGGCAGCATCAATGACCTGAAAGAACACCACGCCATCAACGCGCACCACGGCGTTGTCCTTGGTGATCACCTCTTGCGACATCACGTCCAGTACTTGCTCCATCATATTTTGCTTTTTACCGACTTGATCAAAAATCGGAATGATGAATGCCAAACCGGGTTGCAGAGTTTTTGTGTAACGACCGAATCGCTCGATCGTATATTCGTAGCCCTGCGGCACAACCACTGCCATGGCTTTGAGAAATAAGAGAATGACACCTGCGCCAATAATATAAAACCACGATTCCATTGCTGTCTCCTTGAGGGTTGTTGATCGGGGGCTGTTAATACGAATGAGATCGTTTTGGTCAAGATCAACTTCTGGCCAACTCGAGTACCGGGCTCAAATCGCAGGGGAAGCGCCATTTGTCAGGCGACTGTATTATCAATCGGTTTTCGAACCAGTTAAACTACACGCGTTAGACGGTAAAGAGGTGCGTGAGATGGTTTCGACTGTAATTATCTCATTCGTGTTAACAGACCCTAGTTATAATATGAGTCCTGCGAGCCAAATTACAAGCATCGTTTGATGCCTTAGGTTGTTGAACTACCGCACTAGACTATGAACTCAATTACTGTTTTACCCCATCGTGCTGAGGGCACGGACTGGGCGCTCGCGTTTTCTCAGCTAGCCTATGTGGACGGCTGCCCGCAGATAACAGGTACGATCAAGTCTGAGCCGGAAGACTTCCAAGTAGTTGAGCTCATGGGATTTGAGCCCGATGGTCACGGTGAGCATGTGTGGCTCTGGGTACGGAAACGGCAGCAAAACACCGAACAGGTCGCCAAAGCCCTGGCACAGCACGCCGGCATTGCGTATCGGGATGTTAGCTACTCCGGCATGAAAGATTTTCATGCGGTGACATGGCAATGGTTCAGCGTTTGGTTGCCAGGCAACCAGGAAGTCAACTGGCAGGCGTTCAAGCTAGATGGCGTTGAAATCGAGCATGTGCAGCGACATACCCGCAAGCTAAAACGCGGTACACATCAGCAAAATCAGTTCAAGATTATCGTGCGTAATTTACACGGGTCGATGTCCGATCTGGACCAACGCCTCACGCGCATCGGCCGTGAAGGTGTACCGAATTACTTTGGCGCGCAACGCTTTGGTCGGCAATTCAATAATATGCCTTTAGCGGTGTCGCACCTATGCGATGGTATTGCAATTAAAAAACGCACACTGAAAGGCATCGCTATCTCTGCGGCCCGTTCTTGGTTGTTCAATCAAGTTGTGTCCCAGCGCGTTGCAGAGTCCAACTGGAATCAGTTACTCCCCAATGAACCAGCTAACTTGCACGGCTCCAATAGCGTGTTCGTCAGCACGGGCAGTGACGACGAACAGCTGCGCCTGGCCGAGCTTGATATTCATCCGACTGGGCCGTTGATTGGGCGTAGTCGAGACCAAATCAGTGCTTTTGAAGCACAGGAACGAAGCTGGTTGGACGACTACCAAAGTTTGATTCGCGGATTAGAAAAGGCGGATGCTGCTAGCTTGCGTAGACCATTGCGCGCGCGCGTTCAGAATCTGCAGTGGCAACGAGATGACAATCAGCTGGAATTAAGGTTTACGTTGGAAGCAGGCCAGTTTGCCACCGCGGTACTACGGGAATGCGTTGTCGAAGCGGATCAACGTTGAGTCCGTGGCATGAGATTGAAATCCACCCAATTTGCTTATTTGGATGCCGCTGCGCTGTTTGATCGGGTGGCGCACAATGCCTGGGCGATCATGTTGGACTCGGGCACGATTGCTCGAAAGCCCAGTAGTAGGTTGTCGTGGGGGTTTGACGTGCTGGCCGTAAGACCGCACACAACGATGGTGTTCGACGGTGAATCGACGCAGATTCAAACTGGGTCTGGATCACCACATATCCTGACGGACGATCCATTTGAGCTACTGAAAGCAACCATGCCGCCGACCGTCGAATCGACCTCGGAGCTACCCTATGTGCCTGGTGCACTAGGCTATTTTTCCTATGATATGGCGAGATCGGTTGAGTCGCTTCCGACACAGGCGACGGACGACGAGCAACTGCCGCCCATGGCAATTGGGATTTACTCAACCATCGTCGTGATCGATCATGCTCGGCAACAGACTTTGCTTATTTCCGACCCGCGCCAGCCCGGTGCAGCGGAATTGGCGACACACTGGTCGCACTTAATTGAGTCTGTACTGACTGAGAAATCAGTGGATGATCAGTGCATGCAGTCCGTGCGTCATCCAGCGAACGATGGCGGTCTGCAGTGTGACAAGTTAACGATGAGCTTCAGTGAGACTGAATACTATCAGGCGTTCAACCGCGTGAGAGATTACATCGTGGAGGGCGATTGTTATCAGGTGAACCTGACCAACCAGTTTGCAGCGCCAGTACGCGGTGATGCTTGGAAGACGTATCAATATTTGCGGCAAATCAGCCCTGCACCGTACGGCGCCTATCTTAATTTGCCATTCGCAACAGTGCTGTCGAATTCGCCAGAAAGTTTTATTCAGTGCCGTGACCGAGAAGTGGCCACCAGTCCGATCAAAGGCACACGGCCGCGTGTGAAGAACAATCAACAAGGCGATCAGCAAGTGGCCGAAGCGCTACTGAATAGCCCGAAGGATCGCGCTGAAAACCTAATGATTGTCGACCTGATGCGCAACGATCTGAGCCGCAGTTGCGAACTTGGCAGTGTCGCCGTGCCCGAGTTGTTTGCGCTCCACAGTTTCGCCAATGTTCATCATTTAATTAGTCGTGTGACCGGACGGTTGCGTGGTGACCTATATGCTTTGGATCTTTTGCGCCGATGCTTCCCCGGTGGATCGATTACCGGTGCACCAAAAATTCGATCCATGCAAATCATTGAAGAACTCGAGCCAGTTCGTAGAGGCTTGTATTGTGGCGCGATAGCTTATCTGGGGATAGACGGAAATCTGGAAACCAATATCGCCATTCGTACCATGGTGGTGAAAGACGGCATGGTTCGATTCGGGGCAGGCGGGGGGCTGGTTATTGATTCTGATGCCTCCGCGGAGTACCAGGAATTGCTGGATAAAGCTTCAAAATTACTTGCCGCACTGTTTCCATCGAGCTCAGATGCAATCTAAGTGCCACTTTTTCTTGAAATTCCCGCAATCTATGCGTAAAACAATAGATATACTCAGGGAAATTCGTGCATAACCTAACTCAAGCGCACAAGTTATATCACTCAGTCTTATGGTATTAGCTGCAATTAAATCGCTCTCCGAAATGGAGCTGCCTGCGAACGACGTGCCAACCTGGTTGGCGGGCGTTGCGAATGGGCGTACACCTGAGAACCTGGCGCGCATTGAAGAGGCTGCATATTTCGCGATTAAAGCTCATGAAGGTCAAAAGCGGGCATCTGGCGAAGACTATGTGAACCATACCTTTGCGGTAGCCGCGATTGTGCACGAATTGGGTCTGGACTCAGACGTGGTGATCGCAGCGCTGTTGCACGATACAGTCGAAGATACCGATGTGGAGCTGGACGATATCTCCAAAAAATTCGGCGTCGATGTTGCGAATCTGGTCGATGGCGTGACCAAAATGGAAGTCATTCAAGAATTGTCTGATCAAACCAATACCGGGCGCTCAAATCAAGACGCGAAGGCCGAGAGTCTGCGCAAAATGATGTTAGCGATGGTGGATGATGTGCGCGTGGTGCTGATCAAGTTATGCGATCGCTTGCACAATATGCGCACGCTGGAATCAATGCGCGCCGAAAAGCAAAAACGCATTGCTACTGAGACATTAGAGATATTTTCGCCGTTGGCAAATCGTCTTGGCGTGTGGCAGATTAAATGGGAGCTAGAGGACCTGTCGTTTCGCTATATTGAGCCGGAAATCTACAAGAGTATCGCCAAAAAGCTCTCTGAGCGACGAGTGGACCGCGAAGGGTTTATTAACGATTTTATAAATGATCTCGCGGCGGCACTTGCCGACGATGGCGTGGATGCAGAGATTCGCGGGCGTGCCAAACACATCTACAGCATCTGGAGCAAGATGCAGAAGAAAGGGTTGGAGTTTGAGCAGCTTTTTGATGTGCGTGCGGTGCGCGTATTGGTCAACTCAGTACAGGACTGTTACGCGGCATTGGGCTGTATCCACACCAATTGGAAATACATTGCTGGTGAGTTTGACGATTACATCGCGACGCCGAAAGAGAACAATTACCGCTCTATTCATACCGCAGTGATCGGCCCAACCGGCAAGGTGGTCGAAGTTCAGATTCGTACGCATGAAATGCATGAGTACAACGAGCTCGGCATCGCGGCACACTGGCGTTATAAAGAAGGACGGCGCGACAACGACCAAGCGGTCAATAATAAAATTCTCTGGCTGCGCCAGCTCCTTGAGTGGAAAGACGAAGTGGCCGATGCGAGCGAATTCGTTGACCGAGTTAAAGATGAAGTCTTTGAAGATCGCGTCTACGTATTCAGTCCCAAAGGCAAGGTGGTGGACCTGGCGTGGGGCAGCACACCAATCGATTTTGCCTACGCCATTCATACCGAAGTAGGGCACCGGTGCCGCGGTGCTAAAGTTAATGGCAAAATGGTGCCACTAACCTACAAGCTCAAAACCGGCGAGCAGGTTAGTATTATCACTTCCAAAACAGGTGGTCCGAGTCTGGACTGGCTGGATACGCATAAAGGTTATGTGCGAAGTCGTCGAGCACGCGCGCGAATTCAGCATTGGTTTCGACATGAAAATCGTGATACGACGATTGCGCACGGGCGTTCGATTCTGGAGCGCGAGCTGGATCGCATGAATCTGAGTGATGTCAATTTTGAAACGCTGGCTAAGCAGCTTGGCGCGGACGATACCGACGAATTGTTCTTTAAACTGGTTGACGGCTCGATCAAGCCAGGGCGTGCGGCGGTGGTTGCACAACGTATCCTCAAGCCAGAAATGGACGATGAAGAACAGTTAGAGATTAGTTTCAAAGGTCCTGCCAAGGCCGCGAATGACGATACGCGTCCGGCCAATCTAACGATCCAGGGTGTCAGTGATTTAATGACCAATCTAGCGCGTTGTTGCCAGCCGGTGCCTGGTGACAAGGTGCTCGGTTTTGTCACGCGCGGTGCAGGTATTACCATTCACCGTGAGTCATGCCCCAATATTCTTTACCAGAAACACAAGGCCGGTGAGCGAGTAGTGGAAGTTAACTGGGGACAGGCGAGTGAGCAAACTTACCCCATGACAATTTTGTTGCGTGCGTTCGATCGCAAAGGGCTGTTGAAAGATGTGTCAACAGTGTTTGCCGACGAGCGTGTGAACGTGCTCGAGTTGAGTACCTATACAGAGCCAAAA
>JAUHZM010000274.1 GCA_030426005.1 Gammaproteobacteria bacterium | reverse complement strand
CCCTCGAAATCCTGCGGATGCCGACGCCGACCCCGATCAAGATGGCTTCACAAATCGCCAAGAGTTTGAATTTGGCTCCGACCCAAATGTGCCAGATGCCGATGCAAACAATAACGGCATTCCAGATTCAGTCGAAAAGAGTAAGTTCAGTATCGCAACAATCCTACTATTGCTTTTGGACGACTAAGGCTGATTTGAGCAAATAGGTGTCAAAGCAGCGGGGCTTGAGCTTGAATTTAATTCGGCTCTGGCCCCTTTTCTTTTTTTTTCCTCTACGGAGTAACGCAGACAAAACCCCGATTATTAACCACCCATTCGTATATTTGAAATAATACAATCAGTTTCAGCGTCATCTATTTCGATCGTGAGAGAAATATTATTAGATGCTGCGAATGCCGACCTTAGCGCCTGCACAGTATCGTCAAACGCCACATCAGTATCAATCATCTTCAATGTACTACCACCTTGGTAAGTATTACATGCAAACTTACCCGCTTCCGGAGGCACCGTGTTAGAAATGGCAAAAGGTGCATCAACAACCAACACACGTCTATCCACCCCCCCAATATTTTTCTTTACAACAAAGAATTGTCTTATCAAATCAAACCGAGGACCTGAGCATTTAGTGCCAAGCGCATTGCATGTGACGTAACGGGAATCCGCGGCAATTGCATCTGAAGTTTGGAGAACGCATGAAACAATTCCCAGTATTACTAAATTTCTTATCACTGTTAGGGCTCGACTTATTGTTGGCAGTTGAATTGATGCTAGCAGACAAATTCTGAGCTGACAATGCACTAACTGGCGGGGCATGCTAACGGTGCACTTATTTACCCCGTCTTTCACTTGCTAACAGATTACTACTTAAAAAATTCTGGCGAGGGCGCACGCGCCACCAGAGCATCCACATTATTGAATCGATCTAAGATTCTTCGCTCCGCTCAGAATGACGGTACTGTGCATACCTCGCAGTTGAGCAGTTATCTTAGCCGCCACCAATACATCTCGCTTGCCATGTCCCCTGCAAGAATAGACCGTTTTAACCCAAGGAGTCGCAGACTTTCCATGGCTGGCAGCTACAATAAAAACCCACCACACGGTGCTATGCCGCGTGGTGGGGAAAGTCGGAGACTTTGCCTAATGCTCAACCGCTTTCTGAAATACCAGCTCGTCGTCTTTAACACCGATATGCACGACATCACCTGAGCCGAAGTCTCCGGCTAGTAGGCGTTGTGCCAGCGGATTTTCGATCAGTGTCTGGATACTGCGCTTGAGTGGTCGCGCGCCGTATACCGGATCAAACCCGGCTTGCCCAACCAAATCGAGTGCCGCGTCTGAGATATCCAGTTTGACGTTTTGCTGGGCCAGACGGCTGCGTAGAATGTCGACCTGAATGGTCGAGATGGCACGCACGTGCGCCTGATCCAAGCTGTGAAACACCACGATATCGTCGACGCGGTTGATAAATTCGGGGCGAAAATGCGCACGCACGCTTTCCATTACCTCGGCCTTCATCGAATCGTAGTCGCCATCGTGTTCGTGTACGCGCTGCGAACCGAGGTTCGAGGTCATCACGATCACGCAGTTTTTGAAATCCACTGTGCGACCTTGCCCGTCTGTTAAACGTCCGTCATCCAGCACTTGCAGCAAAATGTTGAACACATCAGGATGCGCTTTTTCGACTTCATCCAACAAGATCACAGAGTATGGTTTGCGCCGTACCGCCTCGGTCAAATAGCCACCTTCTTCATAACCAACGTAGCCCGGCGGTGCGCCGATCAGGCGTGCCACGGAGTGTTTCTCCATAAATTCCGACATATCGATCCGCACCATGGCGTCATCGGTGTCGAACATAAATTCCGCCAGTGCTTTGGTCAGTTCGGTTTTACCAACCCCGGTTGGACCTAAGAACAGAAATGATCCAGAAGGCCGATTCGGGTCTGATAAGCCAGCACGAGAGCGACGCAACGCATCCGCCACGGCGGTGATAGCTTGGTCCTGACCAATCACGCGACGGTGCAGGTTGTCTTCGATCTTGAGCAATTTCTCTCGCTCTCCTTGTAGCATTTTGGCAACCGGGATACCCGTCCAGCTGGCCACCACTTCGGCAATTTCCTCATCGGTGACGTTGCTGCGTAGAAGTTGATTTGGCTGGCCATTATTCTCATTGCTCTGAGCTTGGGCCAACTGTGCCTCCAGCTCTGGGATAACGGCGTACTGCAACTCCGACATTTTAGCGAGATTACCAGCACGTTGCGCCACGTCCATCTCTAAGCGCGCGGCTTCGAGTTCCTCTTTAATATGCTGCGCGCCATGCACGGCGGATTTCTCAGCCATCCAGATTTCATTTAATTCGCCGAACTCTTTCTCAAACTCGTCGATCTCAGCTTGAAGGTCCTCAAGCCGCTTTTTCGACGCGTCATCGCTCTCTTTGCTCAGCGCTTCTCGTTCAATCTTACGGCGAATAATCTGACGCTCCAGCTTGTCCATCGCTTCCGGTTTTGAGTCAATTTCCATGCGGATACGACTCGCAGCCTCGTCAATTAAGTCAATCGCTTTGTCGGGCAAATTTCGGTCGGTGATATAACGATGCGACAAGGTTGCCGCTGACACAATCGCCGGATCGGTAATATCCACACCGTGATGCACTTCGTACTTCTCTTTCAAACCACGCAGAATCGCAATCGTGTCTTCCACCGAAGGCTCGTCGACCACGATTTTCTGAAAGCGACGTTCTAGGGCAGCGTCTTTTTCAATGAATTGACGATATTCATCCAGGGTAGTGGCGCCGACGCAGTGCAGCTCACCACGAGCGAGCGCGGGTTTCAGCATATTGCCGGCATCCATCGCACCTTCGGCTTTACCGGCGCCAACCATGGTGTGTAATTCGTCGATAAACAGAATGATCTGGCCTTCTTGTTTAGACAAATCTTTCAGGACCGCTTTTAAGCGCTCTTCAAACTCGCCTCGGAACTTGGCTCCGGCGATCAACGCGCCGAGGTCAAGCGCTAACAAACGCTTGTTTTTAAGCCCTTCCGGGACTTCACCGTTAATAATTCGTTGCGCTAGACCCTCGACGATTGCTGTCTTACCGACGCCTGGCTCACCAATCAACACAGGGTTGTTCTTAGTGCGACGTTGTAAAACCTGGATGGTGCGGCGAATCTCGTCATCACGCCCAATGACTGGATCCAGCTTGCCACGCTCGGCTCGCTCAGTCATGTCAATCGTGTACTTTTCCAGTGCTTGTAATGTGTCTTCCGCGTTCGCGTCGTCAACATTAGCACCACCGCGCACATCGTTGACTGCCTTTTCCAGCGCCTCTTTGGTGGCCCCAGCTTCACGCAACAGCACACCTGCCTTGTCTTTGTCGCGTATCAATGCCAGCAAAAATAAGTCGCTGGAAATAAACGAATCGCCACGTTCCTGCGCCAGCTTGTCAGCCACATTGATGATACGCGCTGTTTGCTGAGACAAATGCACCTCACCAGCCTGACCCTGAACTTGTGGTAGTTCTGCCAGCGCCTTATTCAACAGGTCGCTCAGTGCACGATCTTGTACGCCAACGCGCGCTAACAATGGCCGAACACTGCCGCCATCTTGCTGAAACATTGCGGCCAGCACATGGACTGGCTCAATAAATTGGTGGTCCTTCCCCACCGCCAGACTTTGCGCATCAGCCAACGCAAGCTGGAACTTTGAAGTTAGTTTATCCATTCTCATGGGACACCTCGATCAGGTAAATTTTTCTACCATTTATGTAAGGTGGATTAGCCGAAAAACAAGCGACTCAATTTTTTCTTAAGGCGTGTTTCTGGTATTCTGACGAGGTTTAATATACTGCTATCTGCATCGAGGCACTGTTCATGTCACATCCCCTTCCGGATCGAAAAGTTATCAAACGTCTGGTTAAATACGCGCTCGATGAGGACATCGGCAGTGGTGATTTAACCGCTCGGTTGACCCCCAAGAAGAGCGAAATCGACGGCAAAATCATTACTCGTGAACTGGGCGTTGTGTGCGGCACCGCATGGGTCGATGAAGTGTTTCGAAAGGTCGGAAAGCGCCATAAAACGAAGATCGAGATTGATTGGAAAGTCAAAGACGGTGATCAGGTCGAACCCAATCAAACTTTGTGTCGTTTCGAAGGTTACGCGCACCCAATTTTGTCTGGTGAACGCACTGCGTTAAATATTCTGCAGACCTTGTCTGGCACCGCCACCATAACGCGCAAAT
>JAUHZM010000273.1 GCA_030426005.1 Gammaproteobacteria bacterium | reverse complement strand
AAGCTGGGGCACGGTAAGTCGGCTCAGCTGGCGCAGCGTATGCTGGGGCGCGATACTGAGGGGCAACCGACGGCTGAACCTCACGAGTCGCTTGAGGCATCGGCGGCAATGTATATGGCTTTGGCGCGCTGTATGCCTGTGGCTGCTGATAGCTATTTGGAATGCCGCGCGCAGGCTGCGCACGCGTTTCTGAATCAATGCCTGCAACAACCACCGTGACCGAAATACTGTCATTCATACTTGGATCAACTGCGGTGCCAATCACAACATTGGTCTGCTCGCTGGTGAATTGATTGATGACATTACCGACGATGCCAATTTCATCAAGACGTAGATCTTCGCCACCGCTGATGTTGACCAACACGCCCTTGGCACTGTGTACATCAATTGAACCGAGCAATGGGCTGTTGATGGCGGCCATTGCGGCCTCTGCAGCGCGCTCTTCGCCGGTAGCCGTGGCTGTGCCCATCATGGCACGACCAGTGGACTGCATCACCGTGCGCACATCGGCGAAGTCGACGTTGATCAGGCCGGGCTTGGTAACCAGCTCTGCAATACCTTGCACTGCGCTGCGCAAAACATCGTTTGACATCGCAAAAGAGTCGGTGACTCGTGCACCATTTGAAAGTTTGAGGACATTGTCGTTTGGAATCACAATCAACGCGTCCACGCAGGCCGCAAGATCCATGGTTCCTTGATCAGCGATACTGCAACGTTTTGGCCCTTCAAACGAGAATGGCATCGTGACAACGCCAACAGTCAAAATGCCCATATCACGAGCAATTTTGGCAACGACAGGAATTGATCCAGTACCCGTACCGCCGCCCATACCAGCCGTCAAAAACAGCATATCTGTGCCAACCAAATGGTCAGCCAACACTTCGTGGTCTTCAGTTGCCGCTTGCTTGCCCAACTCAGGATTTGCACCTGCGCCAAGTCCGCGGGTCGCCTGACGACCAATTTGAATTTTTCGATCGCAATTCTTGCTATTGAGCGCCTGGACATCGGTATTGGCACACAGGAATTCAACACCTTCAATTCCGTGCGTTACCATAAATTCGACGGCATTGCCGCCGCCACCACCTAAACCCAGTACCTTAATTACAGGGCCAGCCTCGGTCGACTCATAATATTCGAAAGTCATAATCACACCACCATAGTTGCATTACGCAAAACATTACGTTTCAAATAACCGAGCGCTCCCGCAAACGCTCACTCCCACTAAGCTATTGCTTAGAAACCATCCTTAAACCAACTAACCATCCGCTCAAAGATGCCACGCTCCCCACGAGACACATCAAGCATCGGGCGCCCCTGTTCCTGGGCTTTTGCAGCTTCGATAATCAAACCCACGCCAGTGGCGTGAATCGGATCACGAGCCTCGTTGACCAGCCCGGTCACTTGCGTCGGCACACCGATGCGAACAGGCTCATGGAAGATTTCGACTGCCAACGTCTCCAACCCTTCCATTTTGGCCGTTCCACCAGTAATGACGATGCCAGCACCCAGCTGACCCTCGAATCCTGATCTTTGCAGCTCTTGCCGAACCATCGACAAAAGCTCCTCAACACGAGGTTCAATCACATCAACCAACGACGATCGAGACAATCGCTGTGCGGGCCTATCGCCAACACCCGGCACCTCAATCTCTTGATCATCTTCTACCAAACTGCGAAGCGCACACGCATAGCGCATCTTGATGTCTTCAGCATGTTTGGTTGGCGTGCGCAACGCGACTGCGATGTCACTCGTGATTTGATCTCCCGCAATCGGTATCACCGCTGTATGACGCAGTGAACCATTGGTGAAGACCGCGATATCGGTCGTCCCACCGCCGATATCAATTAAACAAACGCCGAGCTCTCGCTCGTCATCTGAAAGGACTGAAGCACTGCTCGCAATTTGCTCTAGTACAACGTCCTCAAGCTCCAAACCGCAGTTCTGAACGGCTTTGGAAATATTTTGTACAGCGCCTGTGGCGCCGGTGACCAAGTGGACCTTGGCCTCGAGACGACAACCACACATACCGACCGGCTCTTTAATGCCCTCTTGGTTGTCGATAATGAATTCTTGCGGAATCACGTGGATCACTCGCTGATCGCTGGCGATTGGCACGGACTGCGCAACATCAATGACTCGAGAGATATCATCAGCGCTGACTTCGCGATCTTTGATGGAGACTACCCCATCTGAGTTAAGCGATTTAATATGACTGCCCGCGATGCCCGCATAAACTTTGCTAATTTGCACACCCGCCAATAACTCGGCAGCATCCACAGCTTGTCGAATATTTTGTGCCGTCGCGTCGATATTAATGACCACGCCACGTTTCAAGCCCTTCGACGGCGCCACACCGATCCCGATAACATCAACCGTGTTATCCGCACCGACCTCAGCCACGATTGCAACGATTTTAGAGGTTCCAATATCCAGACCCACTAAAAGTTCTTTTTCTTCACGTTTCGCCATGATTTTCTTCCTGCTCAGCCAAGAGCGGCATATTCAACGTAAAACCGTCATCATATCGAAGGTCGACCACCGCACCACCAGCAATTTTCCTCCAAAAATCTCGATTATCAATCAAGCGCGCCAATCGATAAATACGCCGATCAAAATCAGTCATACCCAAATCAGCGGTCACGCCATTTTCAAACTGTACTCTTCCGCCTTGTGCGCCGTTTTCAACAAACCGTTTAATCGGTTCTGATTTGATGGCATTGGTCACTTTCGAAAAAGTCACCATTGCGGTCACATGTCGACCCTCTTCACCTTGCACCATTGGCAATTGCGCGACGGCCTTATATTTTGAAGATGCTTCACTATTGAGCAGTGAAAAGTCATCCAAAATAACTTGATCCCCATTCCACAACGCCAAGGGCTGACGTTCCATATAGCGGATAATAATACCGCTGGGCCAAGTTCTTCGAATCTCTACCGTTTTAACACCAGGGCGATCCAACAAAGTGCTTCTAATAACTTGAAGCTGATTCGGCTGCGGCGCTTTTCTGATGACATCTGCGATCGTCTCGGCAAGGTCATCTTTCTCTGTGTACAGAAATTCGCCTTCAAGGCGTACGCTCTGCACATTGGCACCAAGTTCATTTTGCTGAAGCCATTGTAACCCGTAGTAGGTTCCAATTACGACCATTAAAACAACAAAAAACCGAATAAAAATCATTGACTTTTCTAACCTGCTCGCCGATCAAAGCTCGCCTTAATCAGCGCCGGCAGAGTCCCAACGTTGCCAGCCCCCATTGTCAAGATCACGTCATTCGGCTCCACAATATTTGGCAATAATTCGATAACATCTTCCGGTGTCGAAACCACCAACGGAGAGTTTCCGCCTCTGGTACGAATCGCAGCGGCCAGTGTTTTTGAATCTGCTTTGGGCAGAGCCTGCTCACCTGCCGCATACACATCCATCAGCACCAGCAACTGCGTATCAAACAAGTTGGCGACAAAGTCATCAAATAGGTCTCTGGTTCTGGTGTAGCGATGAGGCTGAAAAATCACCACTAGCCTTCGGTCTTTAAATGCGCTCTTCGCAGCTGATAGGGTCGCCTTAATTTCAGTTGGGTGATGGCCATAATCATCGACAACCAATGCATCGCCACCCCCAATCTCAAATGTACCCGCGACTTCTAATCGACGCCCAACACCAGAGAAACTCTCCAGTGCATTAATGCCGGTCTGTAGATTGATTCCGAGTTCGTGGCCGACCATGATACCAGCGACCGCATTTAAAATATTGTGGCGACCGGGAATCGACAGCTTGACATTAGATAGTTTAAATCCATCGGGTCCAGTCACACTAAATACAGAAGCAAACCCAACCTCTTCAATCACCTCGATCACATAATCGTTATGCTCTTGAAAACCGTAAGTCATATGGCGGCGCTTTAGACGCGGCATAATCTCTCTGACCGCAGAATCGTCACCACACAGTACGGCCAAACCGTAAAACGGCAAGTTGTGGATAAATTCTACAAAGGTGTCGAGTAACTTATCTCGAGAACCCTCATAGGTATCCATATGATCTTCGTCAATATTGGTGACTACCGAGATATAGGGCTGCAAGTGCAAGAAACTTGCATCACTTTCATCTGCCTCGGCCACTAGCCATTGAGAATCGCCCAAACGCGCATTGCTACCACTGCTCTTGAGTTTACCGCCGATGACATAGGTCGCATCTAAGCCAGATTCGATCAATAAAGAAGCCGTCAAACTCGTGGGCGTGGT
>JAUHZM010000272.1 GCA_030426005.1 Gammaproteobacteria bacterium | reverse complement strand
TAGGTGTGTCGTCAGCAAGTCAGTGTATTGATTACAAAAACTGGTGCGCATCCAATGGCGTATCTTCCAGTAACTGTGCCGACGAGTTCTTTAACCAACGTCTCAATGACGCAGACTTACCGATCCGCAACCTGGCAATCGGCTCGAATACCACGATCGACGGCCGTGGTGCGAAGGTAAAACTGATGTTCAACGGATTCAAGATTGGGGCCGACAGCTCTGGCCAGTCCACACGCTTATCCACGAGTGTGATCGTCACCAACTTGAGCTTTGAAGGCGCCGGGCACACGGAAGACCATGGTTTAGACCCTGACATGCTGCGTGTTACGGGCGAATCAAATGACGTATGGATTCACAAAAATTCATTCATTAACACCGGCGACGCGGCGTTCGACGTTAAGGTTGGCGGTTACAACACCACGATTTCGTTTAATCGTTTAGTGGATGTGTTGCGCGCGTCCCTACATGGTTCGTCCGACAGTCGCGTCATCAACCAGCAGATTACTACGACCCTGCACAACAATATGTTCATTACGACCGATGCGTTTTACAGTCGCGGGCGAAGCACATTACGTCGTGTGCCACTGCTACGCCGAGGCGCGTCGCACCATTTCAACAATGTGTATGTTGACTACTGGAAGGATATTGCCAGCGTGCGCGTTGGCGGCACCTTACACTGGGAAGACAACTTGTTTGTTGGCCTGGATGCGGTACAAAACGAAGACTCTGATCTGGCCGATGCGTTCAGCAAATGGCAGGTCGAGCTCTCGGATGGTGTCGTGCGAGACGGTAGCTTCACCGACGACGGCAGTATCGTGCAATTTGCCAACGGCAACTGTCGCCTGGACTCGAGCTATCGCACAGGTTACTCAGGTGACCCGGGTAATGCACGTAACCTGAGTCTGGACTACAGCGGCATATCGTTGCAAACCATCGCGAACCATCAAATGACACCCAACCAGGACCTACTGGATTACGTAAATGCGACGGCGGGCGTTGGTGGTGCGACTCCCTACAACTCACCGATTGCAAAATCGCGGGCACAGGTTTTGGCTATGAGCCAACCTGATTGCAAACGCTAAACCCACAATGAAACTGCGGTCAGTATTCGCTGGCTGCAGTTTCGACTTCCCGTCACACTCGCCTCAAGACGATTACCTCAATACCTCGCCAACACAAAGTAGGCTGGCATTCTTAGGCTACTCTCTGCTACTGTACTTAGCCTAAGCCCAGCGACGGGCTAGTTAAGACACACTCCAGCAAGTGCCACGCCTCCTACCCTACTGGAAGGCGCCGCACGTTTTTCTTGAGCACCTACGGATATGAAATCTCACCGACTCCACATCGCCTTACTCGTTATCCTCTTCAGTTCGCCACTGGGTGCTAAAACCACGGCAACACCCGTGGATATAGACCGATTTTTAGCGCAAATCGACACACTGCGAACGCAGGCAAACATTCCAGGTTTATCAATCGCTGTGGTCAAAGACCAGCAGTTATTACTTGCTACTGGCCTCGGCTACGCCAACCTTGAGGAAAATGTACTTGCCGCTGCCGACACACCCTATGAGGTCGCCTCGGTGAGCAAAACCATCTCTGGTGTGGCAGCCATGCAATTGGTGGACGCAGATAAAATTGAACTTGATCGCCCCTTGGTTGAGTACAGTAAGTGGCCGGAATTTTGTAAAGCGTTCTCACAACAGCCGTCGATATTTGCTAAAGACCTCGTATGCGAGCCAACGACTCACACCTTAAGACACTTACTCACGCACACTGCGACCAACGAACCCGGCACCGCTTTCAGTTATAACCCGGTGGTCTTCTCCTGGGCCTCTCGACCAATCATGGCGGTGATCGAACCGAGTTTTTCGGAGTTAGTTGAGCAAAATGTTTTCAACCCAGCGCAGATGCATCACTCAGCGCGAAAGCATCGTCAACGGGCGTTACCGGAAGCGATTCAGAATCGCCTGCCAATCTACTATTCAATCAACGACCAGCAACAAGCAGTGCCTGCAATTCCGGGATCACCGCAAGGCGACGGTGCTGCTGGCGGTGTGGTATCGACGGTGATCGATCTAGCGAAATTTGACATCGCACTCGACCGTGATGAATTGATCAGCGCCAACGCACGCAAACTAATGCTGAGTCCAACGCCACTGAACACTGGAGAGCTGGCACCCTATGGTATCGGCTGGTTCCTTCAAGACTTCCAGGGGCATCAACTCGCCTGGCACTCCGGCTGGTGGGAAAACCGCTCCTCTGCGCTGTACCTAAAAGTCTTAGATCAAGATATCAGCCTGATTATTCTCGCCAACAGCGAAGGTGTGTGGTGGCATAATCCGCTCGACAAAGCCGAAGTGGAGCGATCTAAATTCGCTCAGGCGTTTTTTGCTGCCTTTCTCTCGTCACCGACCGCATCCCAATAAGGCGAGCGCCAAAACAGACTAGTCCATCGCAGACACACCAGTCTCAGTGCGTTCGACTTTTTTAATCGAACCATCGTCGTTGAAATACAGATACTCGGCGGCCACGTGCCGCTGTTTACGATGACAGGTCGAGTTACGGTCTAGCCAACGGTGGTAAAACAAAATCCACTGGCCTTTGAATTCCACAATCGAGTGATGGTTGTTGCCGCCCTCCGAATCCATAATCACACCCTGATAGGCCCACGGCCCAGTCGGGCTTTCGCTGGTGTAATAGCTTAGCGTGCGGTTGTTCTCTGGCATCGTAAAGTAGTAGAGCCCTGCGCGTTTAAATACCCAGGGGCCTTCCATTTTGGGTTCATAGCCGCCCATATCCATCTTGATGAACTCGCCTTTGACACTGCGCATGTCATCGGCCATTTCAATCACCTGATAATCCGCGTCCTTACCGTGGAAATAAAGATACGCGCGCCCATCATCATCAACAAAGAGACTGGGATCATTAGCGTAAGGCTCTGTCCAAAGCGGAGCGCCGATCTTATCAACGAATGGGCCGGTTGGTGAGTCACTCTCGGCGACCCCGATACCCATCCACTTGGTGCTTTTTTCTGGGTTGACTCGATCTTTGTACCCCGTCCCGGCTGGAAAAATCAGGTAGTACTTGCCATTTTTATAGGCGGCATCAGGTGCCCAGGCAAAATTATCTGCCCACACCAGCTCATCCACCGACAAGCTCGGTCCGTGATCCACCCAGTCCACCAGGTTTGCAGACGAAAAAGTATGCCAATTTTTCATATAAAAATCTGGCTGACATTCTTCATCATGTGAGGTGTATAAATACATTTTCCCATCGTGCCAGACATGCCCAGATGGGTCGGCCGTGCGTATATTGCTGCCGAAATCCAGCGGATTTTCAGCTATTGCGACCTGAGCCACTGCACAGATGCCTGCCAAGAATCCACATTGAGCCAAACGCGTTAATCGATTCATTACTTCTCCATTCTCCGGGTAGATTTACACCATTTCTTTTCAGCTAAGTATACCGGCTTAACAGAGTATGGTGAGACCGAGCAATCGCGAATCGAACCACATTTTCGCTTTATATTGCGCAAGACAAAACAAGGCCCCAAAGTCCGTATAGACTTTGAGGCCCTGAGCTTATAACGACGGATACTTAGTGGCTGAGCCAGGCTTTCTCCGTTTTGGCGATATCGGCTTTGAGCTGTTCAAGGAAGGCCTCGACACCGGTTTCAGTACCTTTCTGAATCAGTTCCTCCAATTCCTCGACCTTGATGGCATCGCGCTTGACGTCCTCGCCAGCAAACTGCATTTTGAGCGACTCGCGCACTTCTTGCATTTGAATTGCAATGCCGCCCAGCACATAGTCAATCAACAGCTCGTGCGGCGGACAACTCAAACAGGCTGGATCGGGGTCGATGCGCGGGATCAACTCCTTCTCAAGCAGCTTACAAAGCCAGGGGCGCGCAACACAAATGTTCTGCATAACAAACTTCAGCACGCCACACTTGCCCCAGCGACGAATCAAAGACTCATTAAAGCTGCGACCGATGTCATAGATTGTGTCACGCCCAAAATCATAGACATACTCTTCAATAAATGGGTAATCAAACTGGGCATCAAGCACATCCAGGGTACAACGATTTTTATACAACCCTTTTGGTGCCAGATACTTAGCCAGGTTTAGGTAATAACGCCCTATTTTGGCCCAATTTTTACCACCTGCGGCTTTGATGCCGTCGATGTTCATATCGAACCAGTGGTGCCAGGTCGAATCCACGACCACGCGACCGACCTTGGCCTT
>JAUHZM010000271.1 GCA_030426005.1 Gammaproteobacteria bacterium | reverse complement strand
GCTAGGTCTGTTTTCGGGTCACTGCCCTGAATTTCAGCCTCGTACTCAGTGCCATCCGGCAGCGTAACCACAATCTCATCTGCACGATCAATCACGTGATGGTTTGTCACCACGTAGCCGTCGGCACTGACAATAAAACCAGATCCGATGCCAAGTGGCTGGGTTTGTTTCTCACCATCATCATCTACTTCTGGATCGCTGTCTTCCTGCATATCAGGATACTGATCTGGGAAAAACTCGCGAAAAAAATCTTCAAATCCACGTGGCCCTCGGAATTGACGGTACTCAGGACTATTGCGACCAAATCGACGTCGCTCAATAAATCCGGCAGTTGCAACGTGAACAACTGCAGGGCTCACATCCTCAACCAGATCAGCAAAACCGTCGGACGGGCTCCAAGAGCGCTTACCCATGGCATCTGAACGTAATTGCGCGGCGGGCACAATGTCTTCAGCCACGATGGCCGTGTCATCAGAATACAAGGCTGTGGTCGGTTTATCGCCGTCGGCATTGGCCTGCACCGAAATCACCACGGCTGCCGTTGCCACCACTACGGCGCCCCACTTCAAAATTGGAACGATTGAATTTGAAATTAGTTTGTTCATTAACATCTCCTAAATATAGAACCAACCCGATTGAACAAGTGTCAGGGTGTGCCAAAAGCCCGTTTGCGCGCCAAAACAGCAAACATTACTTTCTCAACAAGTGGAAAGTATCGCTTTGGCATCCTAGATAGTAAGGGCGCTTTCGTTACCCTCCAATGGCCAGAGGATTACTTTTTAGTAATAGCGCAAGAGATGCCGGTCAGGCGTCTAATTAGACACCCTGAAACCAGGAGTTCGACAACCCAATAGAGGAGATATCAAAACAAATATTACGCTGACCTTTAAATGGCGAGATGAACAAGGCAGGTGATGAAGAGCCCCAACAGCACAAACATGCTGGCAAGGAAGAATCCGAAACGCAGCGGAATCACATTCGAGGTGACATGCACGACGGCATGCACCCAGCGTAAGCCGACGTATAACCAGGCCAAGGTCAAGCTCAACAGCGTGACACCGCCACTCTGCGCCAATATCAGGCAGAGCACGTAATACACGATCGGAAACTGAAATTGGTTATCCAACGAGTTTGAAGTCAGCACCACCGGCAACGGCCATGCTTTATTATCCACTTTGCTCTCTGGTTGTTGTAAACCGGCTTTGCGCGCTGCGGCTTTACGAGCACCGTTTAAGCCAATCACCCAGAACGGGATACTGAGTTGTAATAACATCGGCCAATAGATTAGCGTGGACTGCATGATTTTCTCCTACTTTGGGGGCTTGTTTAGTTATTCGGGATATGCGGCTGGATACTGACGGCAACCGATTTAAATCCAGGGGTTTTACTGCGAGGATCGTGCTCGCGCCCGAGTAAAATATTGGCTTCCGGGTAATAGGCCATGACATTCCCGGTCGGCAAATCGAACAAATGCACACGCACCGCGGTCATCGCACCTGTGTTTGACAAAATATCGACACAATCCCCTTGCTTAACGCCGAGCGCTGCGGCGTCCTGATCATTCATCATCACCACCCAGCGCTGTTTGGTGCCGCGATAACTGTCCTGCTCTTCGTAGATAATGGAATTAAATTGCCCTTCGCTACGCACAGACATCAAGGTAAACGGTCTAGTGCGTGTGCCACGCGCTGCGCGGAGAGTCACTGGGCGAAATTGTGCGCGCTGATCCGAGGTTGAGAACTTGGGCGTGTGTCGCAAGCGTCCATCCACATGAAACTCTTGTTTGTTCTTATCAATGTTTGCCAATGCCTGCATTCCAGCCACCGAGCCAGCAATGACCTCACGCACTCGCGCGTGACTACGCAGCGCCGAGAAACCGAGTTCAGGGAGCAATTGCGCGCCGATATCCGCCAACACCGAGACTTCGGAACGTGCATTGGCAATCCGCTGAATACCACCGTCGCTGAGCCTCACATAATTAAACATAGACTCCTGAGTGGTCGGTTCTGGCTCTTCATCACGCGCGACCACGGGCAAAACCAGCAACTCGCTGTCATCACAAGCCTGTACATGGCTAGCATTGAGCGTGGTCGTAAGGCAAATACGCGTGCCTATCTTATTCATGGCCGCTTTAACCCATTGCGTGTCAGGCGACGCTGAGAACAAGTTTCCACCCAGCAAAACGGCCACATCCATGGCGCCCTGATCCGCTGCCTCCAAACACGCCAACGTGTCTAAACCAGGCTGCGCCTCGCGACTCGGCAAGCGTATATCAAGCTCAGCTTCAACGCGGTCCAGCATCTTGTCGTCCAGCGTCGGTTTGACGCCGATCGTACCAATACCTTGTACATTACTGTGTCCGCGCAAAGGCAATAAACCAGCGCCCTCACGTGCGAGCATGCCGCGCAACAAACATAGGTTGACGATGGCCTCGACATTCTCAACACCATGCAAATGGTGCGTAATACCCATCCCCCAAGCAAAGATCGTGTGCGTAGAACCTGCATACACATCCGCTATTTTTTCGATCTCAACTTTGCTCAGCCCAGTCGCGGTTTCGATCTCTGACCATGGAAGTTCAGCCAGCTCTGAACTGAGGCGTTCAAAGCCACTGGTGTGCTGATTAATAAATTGGTGATCAGCTTGATCGCACTCAAGAATCCGCTTAGCGATTCCCGCCAACAAACTGGCATCACTGCCGATCTTAGGTTGCACGTAATGGCTGGCGATCTCATCGCCACCACGCAACAGCGACTTGGGGCTTTTCGGTAGCGCAAACTTAACCAGGCCGCTCTCACGTGCAGGATTGATAATCACCACCTCGCCACCGCGATCACGACATGCTTTAAGCTTGTGAATAAATCTCGGATGGTTGGATGCAGGATTCGCGCCAATGACAAACACACAATCAGCACGATCGAGATCAGCCAACGTCACCGTCGCGGTGCCCGTACCCAGTGCACCCGACAAGCCCTCGCTGGTCGCCTGATGACAATAATACGAACAATTATTGACGTTATTGGTGCCATAAGCCCGCGCCAGCAATTGAAACACAAAACCGGCCTCATTTGATGAACGACCAGAGCTATAGAAAAAAGTGCGTTCCGGTGTCGTTGCCTGCAAGCAGTTCACCGCCTTTTCGATTGCCCATGACCAAGTCACTGGTGCAAATGTGTCAGCGTCTCTGGATTTAAAAACCGGCGTACCGAGTCGCCCAAGATGTTCAAGTTCATGCGCGCTCAAGGCACGAAAATCCGCCAGCGAGTAATCAAACAAAGCATCTGGAATGGGGGCTTGAATGTCGGTGGACTGCGCCTGAATACTCTTATTACACACCGCGGGGAATTCGCCCAACTCATTGGTCATCCCACCAGCCTGACCGCCCATTCCAAGTCCACAGGCTTTACAGGCATTTTTGGCGCTAAGCGCCTTGCGTGAATCGAGTAAGCCGATGCGCTGGATGGTACGCAAGGCGTAGAGAATCTTTTTGAC
The DNA here is from genome assembly GCA_030426005.1 of Gammaproteobacteria bacterium. Taxonomy (GTDB): domain Bacteria; phylum Pseudomonadota; class Gammaproteobacteria; order Arenicellales; family Arenicellaceae; genus Arenicella. The sequence continues at coordinate 756 of JAUHZM010000271.1, read as the reverse complement.
GCCACCGCCAACTTGGGTGTTCGGCGCCTTACTCACGGCTTAGGCCCGAGCCGACAGGGTCAATGCCTGACTAAGCAGCTTAGCGGTTACATCGACCACCGAAATCACATCCGAGTAGGCCATGCGAGTTGGACCTACCACGCCCAAGGTGCCCAACACTTTGCCATCAACCTCGTACGGGCTGGCAATCACACTGCATTCGCCGAGCGCTGAATAACCGGACTCCTCGCCAATAAACACGCTGACGCCTTCGGCTTTCAGGCTACGGTCTAGTAAATCGAGTAAGTCACGCTTGGTCTTAAAGGCGTCGAACAAACGTTGCAGAGTTTCGATCTGACAGAGATCCGGCACGTCGAGTAGCTTCTGCTCACCACTCAGCACCACGTCCTTATTTTTTTGGCTCGATTCTTCTTCCGAAATCACTCGAGAGGCAGCCTGCATTGCAGTTCGATTGAGTCGATGCATCTCATCATTGTCACGATGCATATCTTCTATCAACAGTCGCCGCACATCATCGAGTGAATTGCCTTTGTAGCGACTATTGAAAAAGTTGGCCGCTTCGACCAGTTCGGATTCGGTGAATTTGTCTGCAGTTGGGAGCACCCGGTTCTGCACACGGCCATCTTCGGTAACTAAAATTGCCAAAACCCGCGTATCGCTCAAGCGCAGGAACTCGATTTGATGAAAGCGCGCCGCGGCATGGTTTGGTAACACCACCACGCCGGCAAAGCGACTGAGATCAGACAACAAATCCGA
>JAUHZM010000016.1 GCA_030426005.1 Gammaproteobacteria bacterium | reverse complement strand
CCCGGCTTCGTCAACGCCCACAGCCACGCCTTCCAGCGCGGCCTGCGCGGGCACGTGCAGTGGCGGAGGGGCGAGGACGACTTCTGGTCCTGGCGCGCGCGCATGTACGGGCTGGCCAACGGCCTGGACCCCGAAGGCGTCGAGGCGGTCTCGGCCCTGGCCTTCCTGGAGATGGCGCGCGCCGGCTTCACCGCCGTCGGGGAGTTCCACTACCTCCAGCACCAGCCCGACGGCAGGCCCTACGCCGACCCCGATGAGCTGGCGCGCCGCGTGATCGCCGCCGCGCGGCGGGTCGGGCTGCGCATCTGCCTGCTGCGGGTGGCCTACGCTCGCGCCGGCGCCGGGCGGCCCGCCGATCCACTCCAGCGGCGCTTCATCGATCCGGACGCGGGCGCGGTGCTGGCCGCCGCCGAGCGCCTGCGCGCCCACCCCGATCCCGCGGTAAGCGTCGGCATCGCGCCCCACTCCGTGCGCGCGGTGCCCGCTCCCTGGTTGCGCGAGCTGGCCTCCTGGGGCGGCCCGGTGCACGCCCACGTCGCCGAGCAGCCCGGCGAGCTGGAGCAGTGCCGCGCCGAGCACGGCCTCGATCCCCTCGAGGTCTTCGCGCGCGCCGGCCTGCTCAACGATCGCTTCACCGCGGTCCATCTGACCTGGCCCGCCGAGTCCGACCCCGAGGCCCTCCGCCGCGCCGGGGCCAGCGTCTGCGTCTGCCCCACCACCGAGCTGGATCTGGGCGACGGCTTCCTGCCGCTGCACCGCCTGCTGGACGTCCGGCTCTGCGTGGGCAGCGACTCGCGATGTTGGAATGGTTGGGGCTCGGGCTTGCATTTGCTGGACTGGTTTACCTCGTTTCGCCTAGTCTAAATACGCCTTCCTTGGCGGGATTCGTGCTGATGTTAGCGTCAGGCGTTGCTTGGGGAGTCTATACTTTGGCTGGCGCCGGATCAGCAAACCCATTGCGTGCTACCAGTTTCAATTTCTTTCGTACCGCCCCGTTTGCGGGCCTGATTATGATCGTCAGTATTGCCAGTTCTGAGCTCACCCTTTACGGGGTAATGTTGGCAATGGCATCTGGCGGAATCACCTCAGCTTTGGGCTACACACTTTGGTATCAAGCACTTCGCACGCTCAGCTCAATCCAAGCTGGTGTCGTTCAGCTGCTGGTACCGGTGATCGCCGCGTTCGGCGGCGTGTTATTCGTTGGCGAGTTCGTCACTTGGCCATTGGTGATTGCGTCCTTACTCATTCTTGGCGGTGTGTGTCTAGTCTTGATAGCGAGATCCAAGACGGTTTGACCCAGCAAGGGTTGCCACCGATTCGCCATTACTCATTAACTAAGTCGGGCCAGTTTTGATCCGCTTCTTGTATATAACGTTGTTTGTCCTTAATCCATTTCTTCATCACTGATTGGCTGTAGTTCAAATAAAGTTTCCCGTCATGGATGGTGAAGTATTCAGGTTTGATCGAAGCGGTGGTGTTGCGTGATACCGCGTAGGCACAGTAGCCACCGTATTGCGGCGTGTATCTGCTCGGGTTAGCGGCGAATAGGTCTCGATTGGTCGCGCTTGAGAACAGCCAGGTTGCACCCTGATATTCGAATGAATACGCTTGATTGCCTTTGACCGCCTTATGGTCAGTAAAGTACGCAACTGGGTCAAAACCGCGAATGGCCGCGCGTTCTCGGCCGCCCGTGTAAACGGGTTCCACGGCGAATGCCTGATCGCTTAATGCGATCGTCAACAACAGGGGTATCAGTAAAAATCGTTGCATGATGGTGCTCCTCCTGAGTTTAAGTGTGAATAAATCGACCGAGCCAGGCCTGTAAACTGGCGGATAGGCCGACTGGTTTTTCTACCCGATAGCGGTTAGTAGATATGGTGTTAGTACGTAGAAACAGGTGTCGGCGAAACGCGTTTTGCAGCGCGGATTGCAAGCCAGTGGTTTCGATGGGTTTCGCCAGATACTTAAATACCTGACCCTGGTTAATTAAGTCGACGGCGGTATTGGCATCGTACTCCTCAGTTAACGCAATAGCGATCAACTCTGGCCGCGCCTGCCGCAATAGGTTGATAGTTTGCACTGCGTTCGCTGTGTCATTGCTGAGTTCGATTAATGCCACACCGATGCTCTGACGTGATGTGGCTGCAGCGAGCGCCTGTTGAGCATTCTGCGTACCATAGATGCGGATGTTGTTTTTGGCACAAAAACGACGGATTTGATGGCGTACTGATTGCTCTTGCTCGATCATCAACAAAGCGCGGTCTAGCTCAGTTTCCGCTGTGTTTGGATCAGACTTTGAGTCAGTTGGCTGCGTATCCGTCGACTCATTGACCGGTGGACGTTCCACGGGTAATTCTGAGGCTTGTGCCGCTTCAGATAGCACCTGTTGCATAGCTTCCTTGCGCCATGGTTTGTGTACGAATCGGTACACCTCGCCCTGGTTGATGGAGTCGACGATGGCTTTTTTGTCCATAAAGCCAGTCAACAGAATTCGCATGGTATTGGGGTAGTGCTGACTCACCTTGGCCAGCAGTTCACTCCCCAACATACCCGGCATGCGCTGATCACTGACCAATACATCGATCGGCGTGTGTTGGAGCAGTGCTAGTGCTTCATCGCCGCTGTTGGCAAGATGCACGTCATAGTCGCGTCGAAACATCGCCTTGAGGGCATTCGTAACGCGTGGCTCGTCGTCGACGAATAAAACGCGGTATTTTTTAGTCGGTTGTGGCATAAGGCATCAGGCAGCGGCGGTAACGAGCTCGTCCGCGTTATTGGTTTGGATGGGCAGCGAAATAGTGATGGCAGTACCAACACCGGGCGTGGAGTCTACCTCGATTTGACCGTTATGCGCAGCGATGATTTTGTATGCTATTGACATGCCGAGTCCGGTACCCTGACCGATGGGTTTGGAGGTAAAAAAAGGGTCGAACATTTTCTGTCGTGTCGCTTCATCCATCCCAGTGCCTTGGTCTTGGAATTGGACCACGATGTGGTCTTTGTGCTGGTCCAAGGTAATGGTCAGGTTACCGCCACCTGTCGACATTGCTTGGCAGGCGTTGGTGATGATATTCAGAAATACCTGATTGAGCTTCGAGGGGTAACAGGAAATTTTTGGTGTTGCACTAAAGTGCTTAACCACTCGAACGTCGTTCTCACGCAATTGGTTGCTGGCAATGGTCAGTGAGCTGTCTATGCAGCTTTGTAGGCAGACCTGGTCCAGACTCTGTCGGTCGAGCCGAGCGAAGTCTTTTAGGCTGTGAACCAGTTTGGAAATCTCAGATAAGCCGTATTCGCCATCGTCCATGAGCTGTGTGCTTTCTTGCATTAATGCTGCGGTATCGGTTTGCTCGTAGGCTTTTAAGGTTTTAACCAGGGCCGCCGTGACCTGCTGACGATTTTGCGGTTTGCGCCGAGCTTCTGAAAGCACTACTCCGAGTTGTTGAACAACGGAGTTAAGGTCTGAGAAATTTAATTTCAGCGCGTCTAGATTACTGCTGACATAGCCCAATGGCGTGTTGATCTCATGTGCAACACCGGCCACCATTTGGCCGAGTGAAGCCATTTTTTCAGATTGAATTAACTGCTCCTGAGATTCTCTGAGCTCCTCAAATGCACGTTTGATTTCACGCGTGCGTTCGGCTACCTGTTGTTCGAGATATAAGTAATTGCGTCGTATTTTGCCTGCAAAAAACAGCAGCGCGATGAGTAAGGCGAGACCATAGAGCATCAAGGCATTCCGAAAGCGGTTCGCCTTAGCAATCGCCAGGTTATGGAAGTCTGTATACGCTTCCTCGATCAGGTCCAGCTGCTTGGCAATCGGAACCTCACTGACGCGATCCAATGCTGTCAGGGTTTGTGGATACAAGATGGCCACCTGCTGTGCATGGGCTTCAAGTTCGTTGCTCGGATTCTCCAACTCGCCCGTGTCTACACTTGCAGGCATGCCGGTAGCCAGATCCATCAACAATAGATTGATCTGGTTAAGTGTTGTTGCGTCTTCCACCAGACTCTCAGAAACCGAATGCTGACTCAGTAGTAAATTATCCCTGCGCAGCATGTCGAGTGCGTTCGCAAAATCCAGGTTGATCGTGAGATAGGATTCCAAATATTGATCTCGTTGCTTGAACAATTGGTCTGCGTTTTCTACTGCCCCACTCAGAATCGGGCTGCCTTCGATCTCTTCGAACAGGGCGTCATAGCGAAGGTTGTCGAACTCTTCTGATAATTGATAATTCAACTCATCCAATTGTTGGCGATCCGCCACACCAACGAATTGTGATTTGATCAACAGTTGCTGAAGCGTTTTATCGAGTGCCTGCAAATTTCGAATCGACTTCGTAGTTTGTTGAAATACGGTTTGATCAAGTCGGCTGTCGGTATTGACCATGTACGCAGTTAGCGCAATGCCGATTAAAACCATGAAGAGTAAGATAGTTGTGTAAATTTTCACAAACGAGTCCCGCGTAGCGACTAAGTGGTATCGTGCAGAGTCCTGCATTGCACTGGTTAATTCGAGAAGACCTGATCAATCGGGATTTCATTACTCAGTTCGCGACCAGCTTGGTTTCGACTCGGTGAACTCAGCGGACTTGCAATGAACTCGCTGGTGAGCCGGTCTCTGTACCGATGGGGTTAACTGACTCTACGGAGACGATCATGAAAAGACTTTGGTTATGTTTACTCATGGCTGGTTTTGTGCTGCAAGCTAAAGCAGCAGAGCCAATTAAGCTACAATTGCTATTCCATCAGAGTGCTGACGGTAAGGTGCTTGCGGGATCGGTCGCGCAGCTGAGTCAGGCAATTCGTGAAGGTCGCCCAATCCGTTTGTACATGAATCTGGGATTCGTTGAGCACACAATGGACGGCGGCTTTCTGTCAATATTTCAAGGTCATGTGTACGCGCAGATCAATGGTATTCAAGGCCAGCGACCGAATCGAGAGAGCGGTGAAATTGAGTTAAAACCTTACACTCAGCATATCGGTTTGTATTCGACTAAGAGCCCATATGAGATCAAGTGGTTTACTTACTAGTTGATTGACGTTGACAGTGAGCAGCGCCTGACCTCGAACCGGACTTGACAGAGGCACTGCTTGATAGCAGAGTGTGCGCTACCCAAAGAAGAAAAACACCGCTGTTTATGGGTCAAACACAAAGGTGTGCTGGGTTCGCTGTATTGTTTTCATCGTCGCTCTTTCAAAACTGAGCGAATACGAGGTTGGTTTTATGTTCGGGAACGGGATACTACCGGCTGCTCAACGAGCAGCCGTGCTGAGTTTATTTATTCTTTTGTTGCTAATGGCCGCGAAAGCACAAGCAAATGCGCAGGATTTGCTGGGTTATTGGCGCTTGGACGGCGACTCGGTCTTTATTCAGGTTGTTGAGGCTGAAGCAGGTCTAGAAGCCAGCGTGATCCGTTCTGATTGGGCCCCCGGTCAGGTTGGCCACAAGATGTTTGAGGCGCTCCGTTATGATGCCGAAGAAAACGTTTGGTTGGGGATAGCCAACTCTCTGGAAGGTGATGGCCCGATTGATGTGCAAATCAAACTACGTCGCAAAAACGTTGAATTCAAAGTGCGCAATACCAGTGGTCCACGGCTCCGAATGAAATGGAAATGGGCCGACAAAGAGGAATTTAACTAACGCAATTAGAGCCAGTCTTCGTCTTCGCTCTGCTCGCTGTTCTTCATCATTGGAGCACCGACCATGCGGGCGTTCCGTGTTTTTAGGTTTGCCTGTACTTTTGATACGTGGCGCTCGCGCAGAATGATGGCGACGCCGGAGAGCACGGTGATAACGGAACCGATAATTACCCAGCGATCAATCGTCTCATCAAAGAAAACATAGCCGAGCACTATCGCCCAAACGATCTGGCTATATTGCATTGGCGCAACGAATGCAGCAGGTGCATTCCGATAGCCCGTAAGCACGGAGTATTGGCCTAGCAATCCCAATGCGCCAACCAGAAACATTAGGCCTAAATCGGTGACCGGCATCGGCTTATAAACGAATCCGAGCGCTATACCAGACACAATAATGGTCGCCAGTAATGGAAACATGATCATTGTGGCCATGTTTTCAGTGGCGCCGATTTTGCGCGAGATTACAGACGTGCACGCACTACAAAAGGCGGCGGCCAGTGCCGCCATGTGTCCCAATTGAATCGTGTCGACTGAAGGTCGAAGCACTACTATCACACCAATCAGACCAAGTAGAATCGCGCCCCAGCGGTACAAGGCGATTTTTTCACCAAGGAAAAATATCGCGAGCACGGAAATGATTAAGGGTGTACAGAATAACAAGACATAGGCTTCGACCATGGGTAGCAGGGAAAAAGCCACAAACGACAAACACAAGGCACCGACATGCAGTAGTGCACGGGTGGTCAACAGTACCGGATTGGCTGGTGACAGTGACAAAGGCTTGGCACCGATGATGCGTGCGATTGAAAATGGCACGTAACTGAACAGCATGGCAAAAAACACAATCTGAAAGACATGGTAGTCCTTCAGGTGTTTAACGACTGCGTCATGTGTTGAATAAACTGCAAACCCAAACAGGGCGAAAGCCAAACCCAGGCCTAAGGTGCTGCCCTCTGGTTTGCTAGAATGAGCTTGTTGTGCCATAAATCGTGTGCCGAGTACTCGGTCAGATGGGCGGCATCGTCAATAAAATGGGTTGTGCCGCCGTCATTTGGAGGCTCACTCAGTGTGCGAGTGAGCCGGAGATTACATCATGGATTGCAGGTAGTTTTGCTCGCCAATTTTATTGAACAGATCGATCTGTGTTTCCAGCCAGTCGTAATGCTCTTCTTCGCTCTCGAGAATGGATGAGAAAATTTCGCGAGATACGTAGTCAGATACCGACTCACAATGCGCAATTGCCTCTTTGAGTAGCGGAATCGCTTCTGTTTCTAAGCGCAAATCACATTGCAACATTTCGAGTACGTTCTGGCCGATATACAGTTTGCCGATATCCTGCAGGTTGGGCAGGCCGTCGATCATTAAAATACGCTCAATCAGCATATCGGCGTGCTTCATTTCGTCGATGGATTCTTCGTACTCTTTCTCGTTTAATTTTTCCAGGCCCCAGTTTTTATACATCCGCGCATGTAAAAAATACTGGTTGATTGCGGTCAACTCATTTTTAAGGGCTAGGTTTAAATATTCGATTACTTTTGCGTCGCCTTGCATGACAAAAAGGTCCTGTATTGAATGAAAATGCTGACGCAAAGCTTAGCACAAAACCGTGCCAGCCGTGTTGTGAGGGAATGGTAATTTTGTTGCGGCCGGAGCGGAGAGACGACCGCAGGTCGCTAGCTTAAATTAGCTGAATGCTGGTGTGCCGAGAAAAACCTCTTTGGCGCGCGTGTGTAATTCGGTCTTGAGTTTCTTTTCCATGACCTGCTTTACTTCGCAACTACAGGCACCGCACACTGTGCTTACTTCCAAGTGTGACTGCATATCATCAAAGGAGGTGACGCCTTGATCGACGGCTTCTCGGATTTGGTGGTCGGTGACCGATTTACATAAACAAACGAACATAAGATACAAGCTCGAAATGACAGCTACTTTGCTAATTACCTGCTTAGATTAGCAGTAATTTTTATCACTGTAAATGAGAATCAGTCTTATTTATGTTAACGAAGTGACATTTTAGGCGGGAACCAGGCACTGAACGGGTACCGCGCACAGTGCCTGGGTGTACTTTAGCGGTCGATGGTGATTGTGCCGCTCATTGTTTCCAGGTCGACCTCGCTCTTGCCGCGACCGAGCTTGAATTGCAATGAGCCTGAAAGTGACATAAAGCTGGTGGTTTTATCGTCGGTGATACGGTTCTTGACCTGTCCACCGGGACCCGTTTCGATCTCAAAGCTGGCATCCAGGTCTTTCTTGTTAGTGAACATAATGTCGATGTCGCCGCTAACCGTATCAGCGTCTAACTCGCCACCGTCTTTAAGTGCCAGAGCCAGTTCGATGTCGCCCGACACAGAGCTGAGTTCGATATGTTCGGATTCGCCTATTTCTGCTTCGATATCGCCGCTAACAGTCTGTGCTTCAAAGTCAGTAGCCACCACGCGTGCTTTAATGTCTCCACTAACTGAGGACACGCTGACATCGCCTTTTGCATGAATGACGTCGACGTCGCCACTGACCGATTCTAGTTTAATTTTACCCTTACCGCCTTCGAGGCTGATATCGCCGCTCATGGTGCTGACATTGACTGGGCCATCGACCTTAATAATGGCGAATGACGTAGAGACGCCTTCAAGTAGTAGCGCACTCTGGTGGGGCACATAAATGGTGAGTTTCGCGTGACCGCCCTTATTGTTCCCCCAGAAACCACCTTTGGATTCGGTTTCGATCATCGTCTCGTCGCCATCGCTTTTGAACACAAAGTCGCGCGCGTTGTCGACATCGCCGGTGACGCGGATTTGCGACTTATTCCAGCCTTCAACCAGTACTTTGCCGTCAATGATCTCGGCTCGAATCAAGCCATCGGGATCGACATCCAGTGTTTTATCGATGCGTTCGGCCTGCGCGACGAAGGTCGCTGACAGGAGAATCAGGGTTAATAGTGTTTTCATAGTGATACCTCATTCGATGTAATGCCATCGCGTGTTTTGAATCGGTTCAGGAGTTTCAACTCCTCTTGATAGGTTCGTGCCAGCATGGTGGCGTAGTTCTTGTTGAGTGGTTCGGCCAGAATGGCTTGTTTGAGCTCCAGTGAAGCTTTGTCGATCGTAAGCAGAACGGACCGCACTTCGGCCGCCAGTACTGGGTCCACCGGGCCATGCACACCGGCTAACATGTCAACAAATTGTGCGCGAACATGGGCATGTTGCTGCTCGATCAAGCTGATCTGACTCTTCTGATAATCAATAAAGCTGGCTTGCAGTTCATAGGTGGCCTGCGAGCGCTGGTAGGACAGCGTCGACATGACGAACGCACCGAAGGCGAGCATCAGGCAGGCAGCAATCCCCATCGGTGCCCACGGTATGACGTTGCTGGATCGTCGATCAGTAGGCGCTTCGGCGACGGGGAGCTCATCGCCCAGAGACAAATCGGGTTTACCGGCGAAGCGGATTCGAGAGTGAATGTCAGGCCACAAATCGCGTTCGGGCTGGATGTCCCAGTCAAGCGATTCGAGCGCTTGTTTGCTATGCAAATTGTTTTGTTTGTCATTCATCGTATTAACTCGCTTGTGCTTGGGCGCGTTGCGCCAGGTAGGCTTTGGCTCGGTGTAAGTGTGTCTTCGACGTACCGATGGCCATACCGGTGATCTCGGAGATCTCGTTGTGTTGATACCCCAGATATTCGTACATAATCAGCACCACTCTGGCCTGCTGTGACAAACCCAGTAGGGCTTTGTTGATGTCACTCTGATGTGTTTCTTCAGTGTGTGTGCCGAGCAATTTTTCGTGTGTGTGATCAACAAATTGTTCTTCCTGCCATTTGGCATGTTTACGCAGATGTCCGATAACGACGTTGCTGGTCAGTCGGTACAGCCAACTGCCAAAGGCACTGTCACCACGGAAACTGCCCAGTTTCTGCCAAGCTCTGACAAAGGCTTCCTGAGTCAGATCTTCGGCCAGTTCTCTTTGTCCACACATCCGCAAACACAAGGCGTATATGCGCCCCACGTGCTCGCGGTATAGCTTCTCAAAGGCTGTTTGGTCTCCGTTCTTACTACGAAGAACCAATTGGTTCTCGTTTGCTTGCACAGTGTGAATCTCTGATTGTTTAGAAGTAAGACGAGGCTGGTGTGAAAATGGTTTACAAAGGCTACCAAAAATCACAAAAAAAAAGGCGGTGTTGTTACACACCGCCTTAAACTGAGGGGAATCTGCGTGTTGCAGTTATCGCTTTTTAGAATGATGACCGCGGTGCGCGATAAACACAGACGTAGTCATTGCGGGAATATGAAATTGCTGGTTTGAGTAATAAGCTTGCCGTGTGCTGCGATCAATCGACCAACGCTGCACCGGATGTAAGGAGTAATGCCCTGCATTTAGTTCGGCGTGTTCGAAGCTGATGGTTTGGTTGCTGCCGTTAAAGAGCACCACCAAATCCTTTGCATGGCGACCGTTGCCTTCAAGTTGCATCACAATTAAGCCGGGTGTTTGTGCAGGCCCAGTATTCAGAAAGTGAACTTGATCGATCACACTTTGTTGGTCACGCAGACGAAATAGCGGTGAGCTGTATCGAATCCGTAAGAGTTCACGAAAATACAGGCTGGATTTGAATTGCAACCATCGGTCTGGCTTCAGGTCCGGATTGGCCAGTAATGGCGCAATGATTGGCCACTTTTCTTCATTTTTCTCGGCAATCGGTAAGCCCTTACCCCAGCCTGACTCGCGAAAAGTCCAGTCGATGGCGTTGAACCAGTCGCCTGAGTTGTAGCTGTCACGATCCATGGATTTGGAGCGTAGGAAGTCTTGGCCTGCATGGATAAACGGAATGCCTTGGCCGAGCATAATGAGCGCGTTGCCGAAATTCTGCATGCGCGCACGATCGGCAATCGACATAGAATCCGGGGCCTTGGCTTGAATACCGTCCAGTAGGGTTTCGTTATCGTGAGCGGCAATGTAGGCGATTTGTTCCTGCGGATCATCGGTATAGCCCGTTGGCAAACCGAAGTAATCGATATCGACTGCCCTACGTACCTCGCCAGTATGTGTTTCAAAGGCGTACTCTTTGAGGCCAGCTGCCAAGCTGCTGCGTGTACGGTCACTGAGCACCAACAGTTCACTCAGGCGGTCGTCACCATAGCCGTTGGGGTTAGTATGTAGACCGGTACCGAAACCTTGATCGCGATAGCCGCCAAATGGGTTGCCGCCGCGAATTGCATCGCGTCCACGATCATCAAAAGAGCCCACACCGGTGCCAGCCATATTGAGCTGTGTCGCCTGGTCAAAACGCGCATCGTTGGCCACTTCGCCAAAATTCCAGCCTTCACCATACAAATAGATATTTTTGCCGTCGACGCCATCGTGTCGCAATGTCAGTGCATCCAGTGCTTCTCGCACGCGCAAAATGTTTTCCTTGCTGTGATGCCCCATGATGTCAAAGCGAAAGCCATCTACCTTGTACGCCTTGGCCCACAGTACGAGCGAATCGACCATGAGTTTTTCCATCATACGATTTTCGCTTGCGGTATTTGCGCAGCACGTGCTGGTTTCCAGCCCGCCACTGGTGTTATAGCGATGGTAGTACTGTGGCACGATCCTATCGAGTACCGACTGGTCGTACTGGCCGAATGATGAGGTGTGATTGTAGACCACGTCCATTACCACGCGCAGACCGTTCCGATTCAAGTTTTTAACCATGCCGCGAAATTCGGTAATCCGCTGATCGCCATCGGGATCGGTACTGTAACTGCCCTCGGGCACATTAAAATGCAACGGATCGTAACCCCAGTTAAAGCCATCTTGGTTTTGAACGGCGGCCACAGCGGCCTGTTGCTCTGCAGAATCCGGGGCCAGAATGCTCAAGTCCGTGTCAATACTGACTTGTTGACTGCGGTCTTCGTTAACCGATGCAATATCAAACGCAGGCAATAAGTGGATATGACTTAAACCGGCTGCAGACAGACGTTGTAAGTGACGCATGCCACGACTGTGATTGCGTGTGAAGGCATTGAAGGTGCCGCGTTCGTGTTCCGGGACGGTGGTGTCGAGGATGCTGAAGTCGCGCACATGCAGTTCATAGATCGAGATATCCTCAGGTGCGCGCAAGCGCGGTTTGCGCAGGTGGTCCCAGCCACGCGGTTTGAGGTCACGATCAGACAAATCGACAAACTGACTTAGACGGCTGTTCATCGACAAGCTAACCGAATACGGGTCGGTCACGTCGTTGATTTCGATTTGACGCGTGACCTTGGTGTACACCGTGACGCGGTAGCGATAGTACCTACGGTCCCAGTCAGCGAGATTGTCAGCCGACCACACACCGGTTGCTGGGTCTTCTTGCATCGGGAAGACTGCGCTGGGCTCGGTTTGCGCGCTGTCTTCGTACAATAACAAATCGACCTGTTGTGCCGTTGGTGCCCACACATGTGTCGTCAGTGTGTCGTCCTGATAGACCGGTCCCAGTGCGCCATCGTAGACAAACAAGTCATCAATCGCGCCCGGTGTCTGAATCGCCGTGGCATCTTTTAGCTTGCCCTCTTGGTCGCGGATAGAAATCGCTAATTGTGCTTTGAGTAGCTGGCGTTTGGCGTGTGCATCTAGGTTTGGCAATGAGATCGCGGTGTAGCCTGATAGATGACGGAACTGAGTTTTCAGATGTTCCGGTAATTCGCCAAGTAACACGAGTGGATAATCGGTACCACCTGTGACGCCATTCAAGTCCAGGCCGAGTTCTGCAGTCGTACTGGCGTGTAGGCTAAGCTGATCGGTGCCATCGATGGCTGCATTCCAGGCCAGTGTGTCGGCATCTAGCCAAAACGCTTTGGCTTGACGCAAATCGCCACTCGGTGCCCCGCCGACACCAACTTGTAACGTGTTATTGGCGGAATTGAATTGAAACAACATGCCGGTGCCATCAGCCGGTACGGTAAAGCCGATATTCGCACCGCCCGGGATTCCATCGACACCATAGTTTTCATCCCAGCTTTGGTTGATGGTGACTTTAACTTCGTAGTCTCCGGCTGGAATAGCGTCGGTGCTCAAGCTGTAAATACCGTCGCCATCAGGGTCTTGTAGCCAGCTGTTTAGACAGTCTGGTTGCCAATCACCTGAGCAACCAAGGTGGGCTTGAAAGTTTCCAGCAGCGATCGCGATGCGTTTACTTACATTGTCGGCCACCCAATGCGTTTTATGGTCGTAAAAGAAGCGTACGTCGCGATTGCTATCCAATGTCAGGCCGATATTGGGTCCATTACGCTCAGCATTCGCGCCGTAATTTTCGTCCCAACTGTTGTTCAACGCTGCTTTGTATTCATAATTGCCTGCAGGCAAGGCAAAACTGGCGCTCCATACGTCGGAGGATGCGTCGAATTGCAGGTAGGTCGCCGCACATTCCGGCTGCCAATTGCCGGGGCAGCCTTGTGACTCCTGTAAGGTACCGGGAATAGTTACCGTGCTTGGTATTGGTGTGTCATCGGCTTGCGCTGGCGTGACGCCACAGACTAGCCACAGCATGGTGACATGCAGGGTCGCACGCCATGCTTTGCGCAGGCGCGACATTGGTTTTCTCTCCATCAGAGTATCCTCAATCAGTAGGGTCGAATTTCGCTGCTCTGGTGGCAGTGATAATTCTGGTTAAAGGAACTCCCTTTGCTGGGCCGCGGCGCTGTTACGCAGCGCTCTCAATTGCCGTCGCAATGACATTGTGGTCCAGATTGGTGGAAAATTGAATTGAATACGTATGCAGCTGCTGAGGTGTCAGTACGAAAAAAAGCGCGATGCCGTTGCTGGACATCGCGCTTTCTTTGGTTGATGGCGATTGGTGAATTACCTACGTCGTTTCAAGCTTAACCCAAATCGCTCGTATAAGGACGCTGCAACAATCAGTGTGATGCCGAGTAAGCCAATCAACATCCAGTTACTCAAGTTCACCACATCCACTAACCGGATGACGAGCAACACGGTGCTACCAATGAGCCCGGCTTTTGCGGACAGTGCGGCTATCTGGTTCATTGCGACACGCTCACGTGCCGTGTGAATCAGGGCAAAGCCCCCGACCGCCGCCAACAGGCTGGTGAATTTTGGGAGTAGACCTGGGTGAATTAGCGCGGCCCATAAACAGCCGAAGACGACCAAAAACACGCTGACGTTTAAGACCCAGGCATTGGCGCTGGCATCGTGCGATACCTTGATTTGGTCGTAAACCAGCAGATAGAACACGACGACAAATGCCAATGATTCCAGCGCGAATCCGGCGTAGGGAATCAGCTCAATCAGCGCCGCACTAAACATCAGGCTGACGACGTATTGAGCGATTTGCACGGTTTTGCTAAGTGTGTTCGCGTCTTCGAGTTGGCGAATCCAGAAGCGTAGCGCCAGATACACTAAGCCACTTAAACAACTCACCATGACCGCATCAATCTGATACAGGCTTAATGCGCGAATCAGCATGATGCTGGGAGGTAACAGCAACAAGGCCAAGGCCGCTTTTGATTCACGGGTCAGTACAAAATTTTCGACGCCAGTAAAACGTTTAATCAGCCACAGGGCACCGAGTACCGAGGCGCTCACGATTAAGCACACCGCGAGTGAGCTACGTACGGGAATCAATAAAATGCTGCAACATAATAAGAAGCCGATCGTTAACGGGCCAGCAATACGGCGCGCGAAAATCGCAAAACTAAACCGAGTCACCATGGCGAGTAAGGCAATCGCGCCAAAGAATACCGGTGTGAAGCTAAGCGGATCGATCACCACCCATTTCATCATGGAGGGGTAATCGATGAGACCGCCATCCCATTGCGTCATCGAATAGATTAAGGCACCCAGAATGGTGAAGTTGGCCACCACTGAAAACAGACTCAGCCCAAAGAAAACGCGTGCGCCTTTGGTCTCCTTAACGATAAAAGTTAGCGCGAGGCCAACACCCGTTAATAAGCCGGTTTGTGCCAACAACTTCAAGTAGCGAGAAATATCATTGCCTTCACTCCAGCCCTTGAGCATAAACAAGGACATCGACACGATCACTGCGCACGCACCGAACATGCGCATGAGTTGCGTTACCGTACACAGCTGTTTGAATTTTTCCAACAAGCCCGGCGATGGGTTTGCGGTCTCTAAATTTGGTTTGTGCAGTGTGTTATTCATGAGACTGCTCCTGGCTTGTTTTGTGTTCGGTTTGAATCATTTTGAGTTGAGCCAGTAGGTCGGCTTCGTCTTCTGCGCGGGTTAATTCCAGATCTAGCGGATCTCTGACACAGGCGTCGCTAACCGCGAATTCGTGTTCTAACACCACGGACTCCCAGCGCTCGAAGGTCTCGTTAATACTTTCATCACGATCAATGGAGGCAACCGCGCGATTCACATCCGCCACGGTTTGTCGTGATCGCATCAAGTTGTGTTTGTGTGTCATTTCATCCAGCTTGCCTTGTAGCTTCTCCAGGTTGTGTGCAACGTCGCGAATGAGTTCTCGTTGTTGCAAGGCCGCGTGGTTGAGTCGCCCGACTTCGGCTTCGTATTGATTGCGTCGAGCTACACATTGCAGCGCTTTAGTCTGGTCTGATTCAGCCAGCTTGGCGGCACGCTCGGTCCACAAATTATATTGTTCTCGGGCTTCAGTGAGTTGCTGCTCATAAGCGTTAAGTTGCTGCTTCAGGGTGTTAATCCGTGCTTTGGTTTTGGCCACTGATTGACGTGTCTGTTTGATCGTCGCTTCCACAATGGCATCGTGGTTTTCGAGTTGCCCAACTGCGGAATCCAAAGTGGCAGAGAGCGTGGTTGATAAACGTTTAATCAATTTCATGGGTGCCTCCTAATTCGGCAATACGTTGATCAGAGTCTGAGACTCAACTGTGCTCATCGTGGAGTCGAGTATTGATAATGGCAACTGTTAGCGTTCAGGTGGCGTATTTTTCACTAAAAGTGCAAATATATTAAACTTTATGAGTTGGGCTGGTTTCAGTGTGCTTTGCCGAGCAAAGTCACCTTATTGTGCTACCGGGCGTCACTGGTTCTGTTGCTTGTGCGAGATGCTGAAATCTGAAGCTCTTAAACAAAATCCAAGCTAGACTAACGACAAGCCCCCTATTAATGAGGTAACAAATGCAGCAAACAGCTATGTGGAAACGCGCCGCCGAAATGGCAGCTCAAACGCCTGCCGATCGAAATCGTTATGTGGATTTGTTGCGCGCACTGTCAATCGGTGCCGTGGTCCTAGGGCATTGGATTATGGCCGCGCCCTATTTCTTGAATGGCGTGCCGAGTATGGATCATCTGCTGGAGATCCAGCCGTGGTCACGCTGGTTAACCTGGCTGTTTCAGGTGATGCCGGTGTTCTTTTTTGTTGGTGGTTACTCCAATGGCGTTTCCTGGGATGGCGCACAGGCTAAACAGCTTAATTATGCTACGTGGCTTGAGTCGCGCATGCGCCGTCTGCTGGGCCCAGTGATTCCGCTGGTGGTGTTATGGGCGGTGCTTGGCGTAGTAGGCTATTGGTTACAGGTGCATCCGGCATTTGTGCAAATTGGCTCGCAGGTCTCACTTGTGCCTGTTTGGTTTCTGGCGATTTATTTCGTAATCGTGATGCTGGTTCCCTTGACCCGGGCGGCTTGGCATCGCTTTGGACTTTGGAGCGTGGCGGTGCCGATGCTCTTGGCCGTGGTTGGTGACTGGATATTTTTTAACACGCCATACCAATCGCTGGCCTGGTTTAACTATCTTTTCGTATGGAGCGGTGTGCACCAACTTGGCTACGCGTGGCAGCAAGGGAAACTCGCCGGCCAATTGCGACCCTGGCTAATGGCGGTATTTGGTTTGACCGCATTGATCCTGCTGACACAGTTTGGCCCGTATCCGACCAGTTTAGTTGGTGTGCCTGGCGAAGCCATGAGTAATACAACGCCACCCAAATTACCGCTAATCGCATTGGGCTTGACCCAAATTGGCCTGTTACTGGCGTTTGAAGCGCCGATGCGACGGTGGTTGGCTCACGCGCGGGTCTGGACCAGTACCGTGTTAGTGAATGGTTTGATCATGCCAATATTTTTATGGCACAGCACCGTCATGATGTTGGTGATCGGCGCGTGTTTCTGGCTCATTCCCCAGGTGTTTGCATTTGCACCCGGTACTGGTTACTGGTGGGCATTTAGACCGATTTGGGTCATGGTGTTTCTGATTTTGATGTTTGCCGGTTTACCGTTGTTTATGTGGTTGGAAAAAACCGTCGGTGCGAGCAATCAGCGTAAAAATCATATCGGCGTGGTGATTCTCAGTGCGCTGTTGATCTGCGGCGGGTTGGCAATGTTAGCGGCTGGTGGTGTGGCTGGTGCGGGTCCGCTGGGAATCCACTGGGCCGCCGTGTCCGCACCTGTTGTAGGTGCTCTGCTACTGACAGTGTTTGGAGCAACCGTGAAATCCTAATACTTTACTGATTGGCCTGATTGCTAAGGAGCCTCTGATTAATTCTAATTGCTCTCTGGCTTTCAAGCTGGTTCGCTATCGAGGCGTTGTTTTGTAGGCATGACTGGTCACGTCAAAAAACAACAACAAAGAGAGCGGATCAGCTTGAAAGCCCCGCTGGGTAAAGCTTAAGGCTACCATCTACTTTGTTGCAGCTCTCATCAAGGACTACGGCCATTGATTTCAATCTGCGCCTCGTAGCTGATAGCCTTAAGCTATTACAGAGAACATTTATAATAAATCAGAGGCTCCCTAAGCGTAACTATTTCGAGCTAAGTTGTCTGACAAATGGTGGTTATTGTGAAGTATTTGCGATAGGCTGGTAAGCAAATAGCTCTCAGCTAAATCGAAGTAACGGATCCAGGTCGTGAATGGGAAAGGTTGGAACGAAATGAATTTCAAAAGTTGCTTTGCATTATCCACTCTGTTGTTGATCTCAGCGTGCAGTGAACCAATAATCCTGAACCCAGATGCCGTATTGCCCGATGGGAGTCGCTATTCTGGGGACATTACAGACGGTCGTTTCTCAGGGCAAGGCAAGTTAGTATATTCAGGCGGCGGCTACTACCAAGGTAGTTTTGTTGATGGTGTGTTTCACGGCAATGGCGTGTTGGTGTTCGCAAGCGGAGATCGATGGGAGGGAAATTTCACTGAAGGTCAGGCGACCGGCGAATTCACGATAATCAGTAGCGACACGGAAACCCGGTATGTCGGCGGCTTGCAGAACGGGTATATGCACGGTAAAGGGGAGTTGACCACGCAAGAGTATGTCTACAAGGGAGACTTCGTCCTCGGCGATTTTGAGGGTCATGGGGTTTATACCCATCGTAATGGCGACGCCTATACCGGCGAATTCAAAGCGAATTTATATCATGGTCATGGCAGTGTTAGCTATGAGAACGGTAGCAGTTACACTGGCGAGTTCAAGGCTGGAAATTATCACGGCGACGGTGAGTTTAAACAGGGCGATATGTTTTATCGTGGCACCTTCGTTGATGGCGCTCTAACCGGGCAAGCCGAACTCTCGATGTATGATGGCAGCACGTATACAGGCGAAGTGGAAGCATGGCAACCCCAGGGCGAGGGCGGGTTAACAACTGCAGACAATAACCGTTTGGAAGGCCGGTTTGAAGCTGGCCTGTTGGTTGGTGAGGGCCACTGGTATGGAGCAGATGGCAGTACCTATGTCGGCGAGTTTGACTATAACCAGTTTGACGGTACAGGTACCTACACAGCGGCCAATGGTGATGTCTATCAGGGTGAGTTCAGTTTTGGGGACTACCATGGTCAGGGCACGTTAACGCTGGCGACCCGAAATGCCGAGCAAGCGAAGGTTCAGCGCGGGAAGTGGTCGCGCGGTAAGCTGGTGTATGACGAAGATTCTGGCATGCGTCAGCACGCACAGGCCGAACTCGCACTAATACACCACCAGCGATTATTGACCGAGGCCTTGAGCAAACTACCTAACTCAGAACCCGGCTCTGCAAAAGCCTATTTTCTAGGAATTGCTGGAGACGGGTCACAAAGTGTGTTCCGTCGCGAAATTGAATTTGTGTATCAACAACTTGATCGGCGTTATGCGATAGCCGATCGCAGTGTTCTGTTAGTCAATCATCATGATACGGCGGAGTTGTGGCCACTTGCCACGCGGCAGTCAATCTCTCAAGCGTTAGATGCACTAGGCCGAACAATGAACGCAGAGCGTGACGTGCTGTTTTTGTACATGACCAGTCATGGTTCCAAAGAGCATGATTTTTACCTTAACCACGACAGTATAAAGTTGCCGGACATCTCCCCAACTGAGCTCAAAGAGATGCTTGATCAGGCCGGGATCCAGTGGCGTGTATTGATGGTGTCAGCGTGCTATTCAGGTGGATTTGTGCCGGTACTTCAGAATGAAAAAACTATGCTGATCACGGCCGCTGACAGTCAGAGTAAATCGTTTGGTTGTTCAGAAGATTCTGAGATGACTTATTTTGGCCGTGCCTTGTTTCAAGAGGTACTTGCTCAGGATACTCCCCTGTCGCTTGTCGATGCGTATTCCAAGGCGGAGCAACTCATCGCAGAGTGGGAAAAGTCGGAAGATCGTGATGCCTCTAATCCGCAACTATCCGCCCCAGAAAAAATAGTAAATAAGCTGCGTGAATTGGAAACACATTAAGGAGATACAACCGCAATTCTCTTCGCGGTAAACCAGTGTTGTGTAACTATGAAAAATAAATTTTTACTCAGTATCTTAGTTTGGATGGTTAGCCCTGTAGTTTGGGCGCAGACGGTGAATTTTAGTGGCGTGGTAAATCGGGCACCGGGTGATTCAGCCGCGAAGAGTCTGTTGGTTGAGCTTGACGTGATCTCGGATCCTTATACCCTTGGCAGTGCGACGACCTTTGCAATAA
This sequence comes from Gammaproteobacteria bacterium, assembly GCA_030426005.1. Classification (GTDB taxonomy): domain Bacteria; phylum Pseudomonadota; class Gammaproteobacteria; order Arenicellales; family Arenicellaceae; genus Arenicella. The sequence continues at coordinate 1,153 of JAUHZM010000016.1, read as the reverse complement.
CGATTCCTGCTGGCCGGTCGAGTTCGAGTTACTCAGTCTCTGTGCCATGGTCTGACGCGGATGCGGGACTTGGCTATTTTGTGTTGGATCTGCGTTGTGTGGACGGATGTGAGCAAGGGAATGCCCGTACTGGCACAATTCACTTTCGAGATTCACAAGGGGGGCAAGAGCGTTTTGGCGAAGGAGAGCGTCGCTCAGCTTATATTGCCGATTTCACTTTGATTCACAAGTATTCCTACCTGCGAGGCGAGGTGTCTCTGCCGATGTCGCAACCAGCGGTTGACGCGCTTGAGGTTGAGGTATTCATTGACCGGCGTTGGGGCTTTTCGGATATTTGGTTTCTTACACGCTTTACGCAGACGGTGCGCATTGAGCGCGGACAAACCACTGCGCCGTTTCGTGTCCCGGTGACGCTAGCACCTTATGGGTCGGGGCGCACTTACAATATTATGGTGGGCTATCGATGTGTGTCTGCTGCGTGTCAGGCTGCCGGTCTAAGTGAGCAGGCGTGGATGGTCAAACAGGCCAACGCCAACCCGTCATATCAAATGACGACCGCAGTCAGTTCGGCGTATGGATTTACAGCTCCGGACATAGTACATGGAACAGGTTTAAGCGACTTGAACGGATTGATTGCGCTGGATCAGGACAGCTATGAATTCAGATTGCCGGCAGCGCTTAATTTGGTAAAAAAACGTGAAGTTCAGCTAAGCTTGTCACGTGGCCGTTCTCAGGAGAGTTCGACACAGCTACGTGGCCGGGTCCTTGTTTATAAACAACAGCATATGGTGCATTGCGGTCTGGGGCAGGACTACGGTGTTTGGACTGGTGTGCGAGAAGACTGCGAGTTAGATAATCTGGTGGGGTTGGGGTTAATGCCCGGTGGATTACAAAGCGAGAGTGTACTTGTATCAAGCACGGAATTTGCTATTCCAGTTGGGCAAGCGTCAACAACGCTCGGTGTCAACGTGGAACCATTGAATCAGTCAACAGCGTTTCTGAATGAGTTGCCTTCAAATGCAGATACGCAGACAATTGCAATTATCTGCGATTCTGGTTGCGGGTCGTTGCAGGTGGGGCGTCAATACTTTGCCAAGTCAGGGTATCTGGTGTTGCGCGAATCCGCCAAGACAGGCTCTTTCTCACTGAGCTC
>JAUHZM010000270.1 GCA_030426005.1 Gammaproteobacteria bacterium | reverse complement strand
AAAACAGCATTCCGACCACTTTCGCTACGTGAGGTGCTGCCCTCAGCAGTTATCATTACTGTTCTTGGTTTTTTGACTTGCTGGTGGCTGACAAGTTCCTGGAGTCTCTATGGGCGCTTGGGTGTGTTCGCGCTGCCCGCAGGTCTGCTGGCTGGTGTTTTGTTGTACGCAGCCTGTTTGGGGCTGACGCGCAGTGCCTGGTTAGATGTGCCTTCGGTACGACAACTAAACCAGTTACTGCATACCTTGTTTCAACGCTTTACCTGGCGAGACATACTGATCGTGTCATTGTTGGCAGGAGTTGGTGAGGAACTACTTGTACGCGGCGCACTGCAAAGCTGGCTGATCTCGGTCAGTAACCCGCTGATTGGTATTGTGGTGGCGTCCGTAATTTTTGGCTGTATGCACTGGCTTAGCTACACTTACGTGATTGCCACCTTGGTACTCGGCGTGTTGTTTGGCCTTGGTCTATTTTTTACCCAGAGCATTCTTTTCGTTATCGCGGCACACACGGCGTACGACATTTTGGCCTTTTACGTGATCGTGAAAAGGCCTGAGCTGCTTGGTCTTAAGATGGAAGAGAGTCTCAATGTGCTCCCGATTAAGGAGCACATATAAACGTGTGAAGATTGATTATTGAGCCGCTTTTCTGGCTTCTGCCTCACACACAGCGGCCGTGAAGATCACATCTGTTGAGCTGTTTAGTGCGGTTTCAGCAGAGTCCTGAACCACGCCGATAATAAATCCAACACCAACGACCTGCATAGCCACGTCGTTAGGAATATTAAACAGACTACAAGCCAACGGAATCAACAACAAAGAGCCGCCAGCCACGCCCGAGGATCCACAGGCGCCAACGCTGGCTAGAATTGACAGCAACAGTGCAGTCGTCATATCAACCTCAATACCCAGTGTGTTCACAGCGGCGAGTGTCATGATCGTGATGGTGATCGCAGCACCGGCCATATTGATGGTTGCACCCAAAGGAATCGACACTGAATAGGTGTCTTCATCCAGATTGAGTTTCTTGCAGAGATTCAGGTTGACCGGAATATTGGCAGCCGAACTGCGCGTGAAAAAGGCAGTGATGCCACTCTCACGGAGTGCGGTAAACACCAGAGGGTAGGGGTTTTCGCGTAATTTTAAAAACACGATAATCGGATTAATGATCAGCGCGACGATCAGCATGGCGCCAACCAGTAACACCATCAATCGGGTGTAACCCAACAAGCTCTCGATACCGGTTTGAGACACGGTACCAGCCACCAGCCCGAAAATGCCGATTGGGGCGAGCTGAATCACAAATTGTACGATTCCAGTTACCGCATCACTAATATCGTGCATTACTGTTTTGGTGTGCTCAGCCGCGCTCCGCAATACCAAGCCGATGCCGATGGCCCATGCAAGGATTGCGATGTAATTGCCTTTGAGTAGCGCGTTCACGGGGTTGTCGACCAACCTGAACAGCAGAGACTGTAATATTTCAGTAATGCCTTGCGGCGCATTGGCGGCAGTTTCGGTGGTAACCAACGACAATTGCGTCGGGAACAGAAAGCTGATGATGACCGCCACCGTTGCTGCGGCAAAGGTGCCAATAAAGTACAGCATGATGATCGGACGCATATGTGTCGACGCATCGGCGCGCTGATTTGCGATGGAGGAGATTACCAGCACGAAGATCAAAATCGGGGCGACTGCTTTGAGCGCATTCACAAACAGTTGGCCAAAGATGTGCGCAGTTTTTCCGATTTCGGGTGAAACCAGTGCCACCGCAGTGCCAAGAATAATACCGATTAAAATACGAAGAACCAGACTGATGTTAGTCCAGCGAGCGTACAGCGAAGGGGAGGTGGTCATAATATGTGATCGTGGAGTGTGATTATTATTGTTGTCGACCTAGGTAACCAGGGTTACTTATGCCAGTTCTTTTTTCCAAAGCACATCTGGCTGGCCAAGTGCTTGATTTATGATTCGAGCGGCCACGAACAGTAGATCCGATAGCCGGTTTAAATACTGTCTGGTGGTATCGCACACGGGCTCCAGTTGATGCAAGCTAATCAGGTCACGCTCGGCGCGACGTGCAACGGCGCGCGCCATATGGCAGATTGAGGCTGCTTCGCTGCCACCCGGTAAGATAAAGTCTTTTAAGGGCTCAACTTGGGTGTTATAACTATCAATCGATTGTTCTAATCGTGCTACTTTTTCAGCGGTGATAAAACTGTGGCCTGGCATGCTGATCTCGCCACCGATGTTAAATAGATCATGTTGAATTGCCGTTAATAATTCAGCCAGTTCAACGTGATCAAGTTTGCAAATCAGTAGCCCGAGGATGCTGTTCAGTTCATCCACAGAACCCATGGCGTGCATACGTGCATGGTTTTTGGCGACGCGTTCTCCACCGCTTAGTCCTGACGTCCCGTCGTCACCAGTGCGTGTGTAAAGTTTGCTAAGGCGATTTCCCAAAACTGTCTCCCAAGTTATTGATAGTAAAATGTTTAGTGTTGGTAGGCATACGGTTGGCCCTGCGGATCATGGATCGGCAGCGACAGCGAAAATATAACCCCATCGGAGCTTAGCAGATTACGTGCAATAACATCGCCGCCATGGAAGCTGGCAATCAGTTTCACAATATACAAGCCCATGCCCAAACTGATCTTTTGTGCATCTTTGCGACCCAGTGACACTAAGGGTTCAAATATCCGTTCCGCCATGCCTTCCGGTAGCCTGGAGCCCTGATTGATGATGTCAATCTGCGCGAAGTTATCCAGACGGCGTAATTTAAACACGATCGCGGTATCGGGCGCGGCAAAATCAATGGCATTGTCGACCAATTTATCTAGGGCCTGTGCGATGTAGTCCGGTGCGATTTCAACCATAATCGGTCGCGAATGAATCAAGACTTCAAAGCGCTGTTCAGGATTGGAAAACGAGTAGCCATCCACGTAATTCTCGATCAACTCAATGAGGTCGACCGTCTCGCGCGTTTCGGACTGCATAGCCTGCTCAAGATTGGCGGCTTCGGTCAGGTTGCGTAGAATCATGCCGATGCGGTTCAAGCCATTCTTGGCGCGCTCCATGTATTTGCTATTGGCAGACTCGGGAATTTCTTCCGACAGATTATGCAGGGACGAGTTCACCACGTTCAAGGGGTTACTAACCTCGTGTGCCAAGGTGTCCGGTAGACCTCGTAGATAACTGGTGTATTGTGATAAGCGCCCCAGCATATTGCTGACGGAGCGTGAAAGGTCACCGATTTCGTCGCCGGATTTAGCTTCGGCATTTAGGCGTTGATGCACAATTCGCCCGTCGCGATCAATCGCTGTTTCGGTGGCATTTCGAAGACGTCGAATACGCACAGTCAACCGTGAGGCGAAGACCAGTAGGGCAGTTGCCACGGTAATCAACACGAGTAATGTGACGCTGATCACGTTTTCCAGCGTTTCTCGTTGCTGGCGCAAGACCTGGTTGGTACTTTGTTCTACCACGACCGCGCCGAGGATGCCGTCGCCTAGAAAGATCGGATGCGCCGACATCAGAATCGTGCTTTGCTTGTCGAGTGACGGGCGTCGGTCTGAAGCAATGCTGCCGTTCAATGCGTCTTGTAGAATTTTATCGTTACGTTCTTCGATACTTCGATCCGCGAGGTCGCTGCTGGGTTGTTCGATAATGTAGGTGAAGATAGTTTGCAGGGCAGAGCTGTAGTAGTAGCGCATCATTTGCCACACGTAATCCAGCCCTGATTCACCACTTGGTTTATCGATTTCTGGGTCATTGACTTCGGTGACCAGGTTCCCGACCACCGTACGTACGCGCTTGTCTTTGTTGAAAACCCAAATCCGGGTTTCGGCACGGTCTAAGCCCTTTAGAATCTTGGTGATGCGTGGAGACTCCACCAGCAATTTGGATAGCTCGTCATTCTCATTCTGTGGCGTTGTTGGTACCGTGGCGGCTATGCTTCGTGACTCGGGGTCGTCTACGTCCACAACCACCATACTAATGCGTGTGTCCGAAGACACCATGAAACGTGGCATGCGCAGCTCGACGTTGTAGCCGTCGTCAGTGAGACTGAGTTCGGCTGCGAGGTCGTAATTCGGTTCCCCGCTGATGGGGTATTGCCAGGCTTGATCCATCAGGTAAATGCTCATCCGGCCGGGTTCCTGCGCGATTAGGGTGTAACGCTTGGGGCTGGCGGCTGGATCCTGCAAAGTGAGTCGAATGTGGTCAGCCGCATCAACACGCAAAAACTTTTTGGGCCG
>JAUHZM010000269.1 GCA_030426005.1 Gammaproteobacteria bacterium | reverse complement strand
TTTCTTTGCGATTGTGAGACATACGAACGCGTACCGCGATACCGAAGATCCAGGTTGATACTTTAGATTCGCCACGAAACGTTGCTGCTTTGTTCCACACAGTGAGCATAACGTCGTTGTAAATCTCTCCAATAAGCTTGGTATGCCAGCCCCCGCGCTGAAGTAGGCCGCAGACAGGGGATTGATAGCGGTTATACAATTCAGCCAGAGCACGCCGATCCCGCTGTAATGCGATGAGGTCGATCAACTGCTTGTCGGGGATGCGGGCGCTGACACCCAAATTAGTGACATGAGATGCTTGTAAGGCGGCAGATGCATTCATAACGCTCGACCTCCTGCAAAACACCACCGATCAAGCTCGTGCAGTGCTATGTATTGTGGTGATTCTAGTTTAAGATCGAACATTCGCTTTCTCGTGAATTAAGCTCTCAGTGTTGAGGGTCGACACCAGCCGGAGCGGTTCGGAAAACGCCGTATTCAGCAGTCGACCCTGTGAATGACGCCATAGTAGGAATGCGTCGTTACATTGACCGTGGTAATGAGCGTGGTAATTGGTATTTTTTGCGTGGTATTTGTAGGAGTTGGATGGACAAGCGAATTGTGGTCAACGTATTGGGTGAGTTGACCCTGAGTCATGATGGGCGAGGGATAAACCTGCCAGCATCACGAAAAACCCGAGCACTTTTAGCCTTTCTGTGTTTGACGGCGCGCCCGCATCGACGTGAACGGCTGTGTGAATTGCTATGGGAAGTTCCAGACGATCCACGCGGCGCTCTGCGGTGGTCGCTAAGTAAGCTGCGCGGTGTGTTAAAAGACAGCTTGGAGTCGCCGATCATGGCAGATCGAGAACGCGTGCAACTGGACATGGCGCCGTTCGACCTTGACCTGAACCGCATCCGCGCCGAGTTGACTGACGCTGCACGCGCTATCTCAGTAGCGCAATTGCGAGCGTTCGCCAACAGCCTTGAAGCTGAGTTATTGGACGGTTTAGATTTGCCCAATCAGCCGGTGTATCAGGCCTGGTTGGTGGCTGAGCGAGAGGAAGTGCGCCTCTTACGTTTGAATGTGCTGCGTCGACTGGCGATGCATACTGAAATTGAATTGGAAGAAGGTGCGAACTGGGCTCGACGTTGGCTGGCGCTGGAGCCGTTTAGTGAAGATGCCGCCAAGGCGTATGTGAACACCTTGCGGCGTCTTGGCAAGCTAGAGCAAGCAGAACACGTGGTGACTGAGTTTACAGCTCAGTTAAAACAAGCTGGTATTTCAACCACCACGGATTTCGACGATTATTTACAGGCACCGCCGCAAATTTACAGCGAACAGCCGACCCGTGCAGAACTGCGCCGTCAGAAAATTAATTTTTGCCAAACCTCGGATGGTGTGCGTATCGCTTATGCCACGGTGGGCAGCGGTGCGCCGATAGTGAAAGCCGCGAATTGGTTGAACCATTTGGAGCTTGATTGGGATAGCCCGATCTGGGGCGATCTTTATCATGTTTTGGCGCGCGAGCGCGAGTTTATTCGTTACGATGAACGTGGTAATGGTCTCTCAGACTGGGACGTTGATGAGATTTGTCAGGAGGTCTTTGTGCGTGACCTCGAGACGGTGGTTGATGAACTGGGTTTGGAGCGCTTTCCATTACTAGGAATTTCGCAAGGCTGCGCAGTATCCATTGAGTATGCCGTGCGGCACCCTGAGCGCGTCAGCGCATTGATCTTGATCTCAGGTTACGCCAGCGGTTGGCGGATCGGCGCGAGCCCTGAAGAGCAGGAGCGTCGCGAGGCAGTCATTACACTGACTAAACATGGCTGGGGCGCGAAAAATGCCGCCTATCGACATATTTTTTCTCAGACGTTCATGCCTGATGCCAAACCACAAGAACTGGATTGGTTTGATGAGTTTCAACGTCAGACTACATCGCCCGAGAATGCCGTACGTTTTCAACAGGCGTTCGGTGATATCGACGTGCGTGATTTGTTGTCGCAGGTGAATGTGCCGACCATTGTGTTTCACTCGCGGCATGATCAACGGATTTCATTAGCACAAGGGCGTGAGTTGGCGATTGGGATTCCGAACGCGCGATTTGTGCCATTGGAGAGTAATAATCATATCCTGTTGGGACATGAGCCCGCTTGGCAAATCTGTGTTGATGAGATTGGACGTTTTTTGTCAGAGCACGATTTGTAGCCCGCGGAAACTGGTCTCCGTGCTACGACGACTGAAAAATTGCTTTTCAGACTTGTGTTGTGTTAGCGTCAGTTTGGTTGCGTAGGGCTCGGTCACACTCAGTGTGGACCGATGGTGATTTTATAAATAGCTCGAATTATCTCTCATCATGCGCCATTCCTTCCGATTCCTTCTCGTTAGCCTCTGTTGTTCTTGCCTGATATTCAGCCTTGCGGCATTTGCCGATGCGACGCGCCTAGTGCCGATTATCGCCTATCTGTTGGAAGACGCGCAGATCGTGTATCCACCAGCGCCCGAGTCCTGCCCTGAGTCTAAGACCGGAGTCTGTTACGACATCGTCTATGTTCGCCAGCCACGGTTCGGTGACTTTGAAAACACCACGTGGCCCGAAGTGTTCCACCCTGGTCGCCTGGACCCTGGCGCAGATTTAGTGTTGCTGCGAACCAACGGGACCGAAGAAATCCTGATTGATTGTGAGGTGTGCAGTGTAACTGACCCGTTCGTGTCGTTTGACGGTCAATGGGTGTTCTACAGCCTGTTTCATGATCTGACGCAACTCAATTCTCAACGCTCAAATTTGCCGAGATTGGGTGCGGATATCTTCCGCATCAATTTGGCCAGCCGACAAATAGAGCAGCTGACTCACGGCGAGTTCACGCCAAATACAGGCAATGGGAACTGGGACGAAAGTAACCCATTGAATCCTGCTTCCTCGTTTAATCGCTTGGGTTATGGCATTCTAAATTTGGGGCCGATGCCGCTACCGGGCAACAAGCTAGCGTTCACAAGCAATCGCAATGGGTTTGTGCCGACCAAAGGGTTCAGCACGCCAAACATGCAGATGTTCGTGATGGATCTTGATGGTGAGAACGTGCACGCGATTGCGCCAATGACCATCGGTAGCGCTTTACATCCAACAATATTGAACGATGGCCGCCTACTTTTTTCCAGCTACGAGTCGCAAGGTATTCGTGACCGAAGAGTGTGGGGCGTGTGGACGATTGACCCAGATGGAAGAAACTGGGCTCCCTTTGTGAGTGCCATGACTTCCCCGAACGCGTATCACTTCTTCACCCAGGTCTCGAGTGGCGAAGTCGTCGTGGAGCAGTATTACAACCTGAATAATAACGGTTTTGGCGCTTTATTTGCATTGCCTTCTACGCCGCCAAATCCCAACCAACCGGCGTTCGGTAGCCCAGACCCTGACCTGAATCCCGGTATCCTGCAAACTGTGAACGCAGCACACGGGCAGACCATGTTTCGTGATTCGTTTACACCGCAGGGCTATTACGCGCTTACGCCGATGACGCACCCTGGAGATTCTGCGGCACCAGAAGACCCGAATGGTGGCCCACGCGTTGGCAAGTTTACCCATCCATCGGCGGCGCCACACAATGACTTATTGGTTGCATGGACACCGGGACCGGCCAACGATCTGAATCGGCCGACCACGCTACCGTATTACGATTCAGGTTTGTACGTCATTGATAATATGCAACCGGTCAATAGCCCGGGTGAGCTCAAGCTGATTAAAAATGATCCTCGATACAATGAAGCCTGGCCACGGGCGGTAGTGCCGTGGCGCGATATCCATGGTACCGATGAGCCAGCGTCTAAGCCTTGGTTGCCCAATGACGGATCGGTTCATGCTGAATTGCCGGCTGGAACCGCCTACGGACTGGTTGGTTCGAGTAGTCTTTACAAACGTGACACTTTCCCGGGCCGTGGCAGCAGCCAGTTTGATGGTCTGGACGCGTTCAATACCTCACAAAATGACCAAAGCAGCAATTGGTTCTGGCAAGGTGCCGACGCTGGCAAGTACAGTAACTCGGATATCTGGGCAGTGCGCTTACTGGCTATGGAAGCGATCACCGATCGGCGTTACGGACCAAATAATTCACCGTATAATTTGACTGGAGATTTTTACAGTCATGCCAATGAGAAGCTGCGAATCCTTGGCGAGATACCGGTGCGAAAATTTGATCAAAGCGGCCAGCCGATTCTGGATCCAGAAGGTAACCCCGACACCAGCTTTTTGGTCAAGTTGCCTGCGGATACCCCGTTTACGTTTCAGACCATCGACCGCTACGGCATGGTCTT
>JAUHZM010000015.1 GCA_030426005.1 Gammaproteobacteria bacterium | reverse complement strand
AATGGGTAATAACCACCAGATCATCAATATTGCGCGCATTAATAAAGTTATACAGCTGCGTTGCCAAGCAACCGGATGCGGCGGCATCCCACATGTACTGCTCAAAGTCACAATTCACGACGAGTAAATTATTGCTGTCGGCCAGCCCGAGTCGAATCGACTCGACCATGCCAGACTGCCAATAATCATCGTAGGCATTGGTTTGTGCGCCGGTTCCGTGCACCAGGGCCACCCCGGTGACCGAGAGTGCTGACCCACTGCTGATCATTAAGGCGAGTGCCAAAATGAATTTAGTAATTTTCAATTTAGAAATCACTGTGCTCCTCCAAAATGGTTTTTGTTTTATAGGTACGGGAACGTACTGCAGCTCCCCCCGCACACAGTCTTACCAAAATGTTAGGCAAATGGTCAAATATCTAGAAACGAAAAATGGTTTAAGAACAAAGGGATAACAAGTTTTTTGCAGACTAAATTGCGCACTTTTAGAAATCTTTAGCTTTCTTTACCGGATCATCAGGTTCTTTCAATAGCAGCTCGTCATGCTGCAGACTCTATCAACGCAACACACACATCATCATGAACCTGAAGAGCAAACAACGCATCTTCTTGGCGGTGCTTTTGGGCATCTCGCTGCTCCAATCCGCCGCCGCAGAAATACAGTTAACCGATATGGAAAGCAAAATTTCTGCTGAGGAGTACAAAGGCATTAGCAGCGTGCGGGTTCAACAAGAGAGCCAGCTACGTTACGAAAAGTACTTCAATCAGAGCAATGCTAATCAACTAAACGACATTCGCTCTGCCAGTAAGTCCATTACCGCAATATTGTTTGGCCAAGCGATGGCTCAGGGTTTGTTTGAGTCGGCCAAGCAAAGCGTGTTACCAGTATTTGACGACAAGCTGCCAATACAAAACGCATTCGACGCAAAATCCACTATGTCATTCGAGGACCTACTCATGATGAGCTCGCCCCTTGAATGCAATGATATGGAGCACTTCTCAGCGGGGAACGAAGAACGGATGTATTTGCGAAAAGACTGGGAACAGTTCGTGCTTGACCTGCCTGAACGCGGCACGCCACCATGGGGGACACCGGATCATGAATTACCATTTGGTCGCAGCTTCGCGTACTGCACTGGAGGTGTGTTTCTGGTAGGTGCAGCGATTGAACGCCGCAGTAAGCTCCCATTGGATCAATTCGCCCAAAAGCATCTGCTCGATCCGCTTGGTATCACGCAAGTCACCTGGCCGCGTTCACCGCTCGGCATTGTTCAGGGTGGTGGTGGCGCACGTTTTCGCTCTCAAGACCTGATCAAACTCGGCCAAATGATGCTTAATCGCGGTCAATTTGCCGGGCAACAAGTGGTACCTGCCGACTGGGTAGACGCCATGCTGACACGACGCGTAACCGCGATGGCTGATCGCAATATCGATTACGGTTATCTATGGTGGATCTATGAATTCGAGAAACAAGACCAAACAATCGTCGCTTACGCTGCGGCAGGCAACGGTGGAAACTACCTCTTTGTAGTACCGCGTTTAAATGCGGTGGTCGTGATTACCGCCACGGCTTACAACACGCCGTATATGCACAAACAGTCACAAGCCATCTTTAGTGAACACGTGTTACCGGCACTAACCTGGCCTAAACCGGCTAGTCCACAATAGTGTTAGCAATATCTAAAAAGCCTTCGGGTAACCAATCTGCGCGTATCACCGCCTGGCGCTCCTGGTCGACTAACGCCTGAGTTATTGCCAGCAATGACTGAAACTGCGCCGTTTCATGTAAGGAGCGAAACGGCGCTAACCGCTGCAATAAGTCTAGGTCGCGATACCCCAGATCGACCGCATGTTGCAGCGCACTGACTGCCGCATCTGCATCTTGCCGCGCCATCTCGAAAATGGCCATATCTACCCAAACCGCTGGCCAAACTGGGTTATCTGTCATCGCATCGGCAAGCTGATTTTCTAGCGTTTGATCCAATTCACCCTGTAACTGGGTGGTGTACCATGCCTGCCAGATACTGAGATCAATTCGACCAGGATACTCACGTTGTGCCGCTGACAACAATTCAACGGCCTGCTGTTGCTGCCCAGCGTCCCAAGCCAACATCGAACGAATCAATAGGAGCTCAGGCCGTTGCACACCGCGTACAAGCGCATCCTCCGCCAACTGATCAGCCTGTTGCAATCGGCCTCGAACAAATAGAAACTCAGCGCGCGATTTTGCCGCGAACACGCTGTCTGGGTTCAACTCATCCGCCACGGCATACCAATGTTCAGCCAGCCCACCAAATTGCAATAGGCGCAAGGTATTAGCGAGCTGAAGATAACGATAATGCGCGTCCGAGTCTAATACTATCAAACTGGTTTTCAGCGCCTCAGCCAGTTCGCCTTTGATTGCCAACAGATATGCCAAACTGCCCGCCACACGTGCATTGTCGGGATCGAGTTTAGCTGACTGTGAATACGCCTCAACCGCTGCGATCACATCACCGGCGGCATCATAGGCATAACCCAGAGCCCAATACGCTTCAGCGGAATCGGCACCCAGCGAGATCGCTTGATTCGCATATGCCTGCGCTTGATCCAATGACGATCGGCTACCGTTGAACTTTGTTACTTCCTGAGAAAAGGTCGCACTCAAACCAACTAGGGCAGACACACTCTGTGGCGAGTGCGTCAACACATCTGCGAACAACTGACGCGCTAAGCCATTGCTCTTAGCATCAAATTGATCGTAGTAGCGCCATGCTTGCGTGAGTTTCTCGGCATTTAACGACACGGTTGTCGTGCTGTTTTCCTGGCCTTGGCTTGGTGTAGCTGCGAACTTGGAGTAGACGAACGCGGCGAGAAATCCACCAATAAATACGGCGGCAATCAATAACCGCCATGGTCGCTGCTGCACGTTCGTGGTTTCGGCCATGTCTACCAAACTCACCGCAGGCATCCAACGATAACCCCGAGAGCGTATCGACTCGATATACCCCGTACTTGCATTGCCATCGGCTAACTGTCTGCGCAAAATCGCAATACGCTGCGTTAAGGTTTCAGGGCCAACCACCTGATCAGTCCAGACATCAGAGAGTAGGTCGTCAGTATTCGACACCGCTGGCGCACGTTGAATTAAGGCCAACAACAAATCAAAGGTGAGTGGTGACAAGGTCAGCGACTGAGAACCTCGCTGCACGGTTCGGAGCTCGGCATCAACGATGAGATCAGCGGTATGGTATTGCGTCATTTATCCGTGCCTAGGCTGCCAAGATTTTGTGGGCATAACGATTGTCTCACACTGTGTTGCTATACACTTTGTACCAGCATTTCACAGAAAAGCGCGAGGCAGAAACCACACACTGCACCAATCGGTGGCGCCCAGTGCTTTTCGAGCCGAGATTGCGGTGCGATATCTTGGAAGATCAGATAAATGATCCCACCCGAGGCAAACAACATAATGGCACCGAGCAAAGCGCTGTATTCCGCTAACACGTAAAACCCAAGCAAACCAGCGATCGGGCCAAGTGGCACCAGCAATAACATGGTGATAAGTGTTTTTTTGGTTCGACCTTGATCCGCCTCTTGTAGTTCTCGAAACGAATTAAACCCTTCCGGAAGATTTTGTAATCCAATGAGCGAAGCCAACAGAATGCCTAAAGGCGACCCTGTAGCTACCAAGCCACCCAATGCAATCGCCTCCGGCACATAATCGAGCACCATGCCCATCAATTGAGGTGCAGACCGACGCTGCAATCCTAAATGCCGCTCAATCGCAAAGAACACTAAGGCGCCCAACAGCATTATCGGGATACCCCAAATCGAATGACCCATGCTTTCTATGCCTTGCGGCACCAGCACTACCGATACCGCACCCAGCAACAGACCTCCGCCGAAGGCAATGACAAAGTGACGGAACTCATGTTCCAGCCAGGCAGGACGAATATGCGTGACCGCAGCAATCAGCCCCCCGACTGGAATACAGGCACCTGCACCTGCAGTAAGTAAGATAATGAGAACCCAATCTGGCATCAGGATCCACTGTTTGAGTCGCTCGGCTGCGGCAAGTCATTGCACACTGCGCAGTACACATTTTTGCGAAAATTATACGCTCGCGTTATTGCAAACACGGCGAGCGATAACGTAGCCCATAGCAGACCAAACTGTGTCGAATAAACAATGTCACGGCCTTTTAAATACTGCACACCACCGAGGATAAGCACCAGCGACGGCCAAGCAATCAGATATTGTAAGAGCCATTTTTTAATCGGCATTCGGTTTGTTCTTCCAACATTGTCCGTTTCCAAGCAGTGTATCTTACCTTGTTTACCGAAAGCCAAACGCGAAATTACTAATGCGGTAGGTTACTCAAAGCAACCTCCGAGTTTCGCGTCTCATAAACAGACCATTGCCACACGACCGTTCTTCGTCCTAATTGGTACGCACAGTTCGCTATTGTCCTCTGGTCGTGCAATTATAGCGTAGAAAATACGTCGTCCATCAGGTGGTAAGTACACCATGTCGACGCCATTATTAAACGCAAACAGTTCACCTTCGTCGTTACGATTAGGGTCACCCAACAATGGTCCGATTCTGATCGGTGCTTTGCCACCAACAACGGGCGCCAAAAATAACTGAATGGTGCCATCAATATCAAAGCGCTTCTCATAAATCACGTTCTTACCGTCACCACTGATTACGAACCCGATTATTTTATTGAAGCTATCAAGCACGGGTTCGATTGGTGTGACTTCGGGTCCGGGGTTGCTAATTGGCACTGAGAATATTGTCTCGATATTATCTACCAGTGCATCGGCTCTGAATACAACGCGGTCCCCTTTGGGCGAGATCGCAAACTCTTGCACAAAAGCTCTAGGCTGCATGTCACCACTTAAACGCGTGGCATCGCCACCGTCAATCGGCACCATAAACAATTCGGTTAGGGAGTTAACGCGTTGATCCGCGGTGTACACAATGTGCGTGCCATTCGGTGTGATCTCAAATTCATCTATATCGCCTGTAGTGATTGGGTAGTCGTTGGCCAGCGGTCTCATTGCGCCTGAATCACTACCATCTACTGCCGCAATATGCAGCTCTTCCTGTTTAAAAGTTCCGCCATGATCTCTGGCAAGAGAAAACACGACCTGCTTGTTGTCAGGCGTAAACTTAAACGTAGCTACGTCTTGTATGCTCGTTAACGAGGGATGCAATCGAACAGCATCCTCAGTCGTTCCGGATAACGGCATTGAATAGAGCTCCAGGATACCGCCGGCACGTTTGTCACTGGCGAATACGACCGTCTCACCGTCTGGACTCAAGGCGACATTAGACGTTCTTGCATCGTGCATCAGCACACTGGTGCCGCCCTGAATCGGCACTCGAAATAGCTGAAACCTATTTTGTGTTTGAAGGTCCAGCCGATACACCACTTGCTGACTTGTGTTGTCGATGAAAAAATTAAACGCAACACTGCGGTTGCTGAGCGGTCCTGGCACCAGCGGCGGGTTTAGTCGGATATTGTCGCCGCCCGATATGGGCACACTAAACAACTCCAATGTACGGTCGTTAAATGCATCCGCCCGATAAACCACGGTTGTACTGTCCGGCGAGATTGAGAACTGGTCTACGTCGCCATCGCTGACCATAGGAATACTCAATCGCACCATGTCAGTAGCTGAACCATCGACTGGAATGCTGTATAGCTCAGACTTGGCATTGGTATCTAGGTCCGCACGAAATACAATGAACTTACCATCCGGCGAGACAATCGCGTCGGGCACGAAAGTAAAATCCGGAAAATTTGGCGTCACTTGCTTGAGCACATTTAAGGCCTGCGCGTAGACCGGCTGCATTGAGGTTACTGCCGAAAACAGCACTATGAGCACAACTGCAATACAAAACCGACGGGCAGAGTAGGTAAGACTTTTCATTGTTGTTCACCTTGGTTAACGAGCGACCGAGACCGGTCTGCATCGAGTAGGATAGAAGCGCGACCCCACTGATTCCGTTCAAATGTCGCACACTACAGAGGAACAAGACATGAGCGCAGGGTCACGCTTACAAGATGAGTGCACCTGTGTTCAGGTTTGGTTCAAAAGAAAGTCTTTTTTCGTTTTGTCTTGTCACACCAAACAATTCGCTACGTATCGAAAAGCCTTTGTCGATAGGCAGCACGGAGTGTGAGGACTAGAATTGTGGTCCCGAGCGAAACCACGCAGCAGATCGGCCATCCTTGCGATCCTGCTGATGAAATGCTTGATAAAAACGCCCCCTCACCGCCTACGGGTAGTGAGAGGGCAGTTATAGCGTATTAATTGATGTCAAATCGATCCGAATTCATCACCTTGGTCCATGCTGCAACGAAGTCGTTGACGAACTTTTCTTGGCTATCGTCCTGCGCATACACCTCAGCATAAGCGCGTAGAATTGAATTGGAACCGAACACCAGGTCAACCCGTGTCGCTGTCCACTTAACGGTACCAGTTTTGCGCTCGCGGATTTCGTACTGATTCGATCCCACCGGCACCCAGGAGTAGCGCATGTCTGTCAGGTTGACGAAAAAGTCATTGCTCAACACGCCTTCGCGATCCGTGAACACACCGTGTTTGGTGTTGCCATGATTAGTGCCAAGTACACGCATTCCGCCAACCAACACCGTCATTTCCGATGCGGTTAAGCCCATGAGTTGGCTGCGATCCAACAGTAATTCTTCGGCACTCACCACATAGTCTTTCATCAACCAATTACGATAGCCATCATGGATGGGTTCTAAGTCGGAGAAGGAATCTGCATCGGTCAGTTCTGCTGTGGCATCGCCGCGACCTGGTGTGAATGGCACGGTGATGTCGAATCCAGCCGCTTTCGCTGCCTGCTCCAAACCTAAGTTACCGGCGAGCACGATGACATCAGCAACGCTCGCGCCACTTTCTGCTGCAATGGGTTCGAGTACATCCAGCACTTTGGCGAGGCGTTCTGGTTCGTTACCAACCCAATCTTTCTGCGGTGCTAAGCGAATGCGAGCACCGTTGGCACCACCGCGTTTATCGGAACCACGATAGGTACGGGCGCTGTCCCACGCCGTAGCAACCATCTCACTGATACTGAGTCCGCTGTCTGCGATTTTGGCTTTCAACGCCTCAACATCGTAGTCCGTGTTGCCCGCAGGCACCGGATCTTGCCAAAGCAAGTCTTCTTGTGGCACTTCTGGGCCGATATAACGTGACTTTGGCCCCATGTCGCGATGCGTCAGTTTGAACCAAGCGCGCGCAAACACTTCTGAGAAATATGCTGGGTCTTTATAGAACCGCTCCGAAATCTTGCGATACTCTGGATCCATTTTCATCGCCATATCCGCGTCGGTCATGATGGGATTGTGGCGTTGTGTTGGGTCCTCAGCGTCGACCGGCTTATCTTCTTCTTTGATATCGATTGGCTCCCATTGCCACGCACCAGCAGGACTCTTTTTGAGCTCCCATTCATGGTTTAGCAACAGCTCAAAATAACCGTTGTCCCACTGCGTTGGGTTTGTGGTCCATGCGCCTTCGATCCCGCTGGTGACCGAATCGCGCCCAATACCGCGTTTGGTTTTGTTCAACCAACCAAAGCCCTGGTCTTCAAGTTCACCGCCTTCTGGATCTGCGCTCAGCAAACTGACGTCGCCATTCCCATGACACTTGCCTACGGTGTGACCACCGGCAGTCAAAGCCACCGTTTCTTCATCATTCATCGCCATACGCTCGAAGGTAACGCGTACGTCGTGTGCTGTTTTTAATGGATCAGGGTTGCCATCCACGCCTTCAGGGTTCACATAGATCAAACCCATCATCACGGCGGCTAACGGATTTTCTAAGTCTCGTTCGCCAGAATAGCGACTTCCCTCACTGCCACTCGGTGCCAGCCATTCTTTCTCTGAGCCCCAATAGGTATCAATTTCAGGGTGCCAAATGTCTTCACGGCCAAAGGCAAAGCCGTATGTTTTTAAGCCCATGGATTCATAGGCAATGGTACCTGCGTAGGCAATCAAGTCGGCCCAACTCAGCTTGTTCCCATACTTCTTCTTGATCGGCCACAAGAGGCGACGTGCTTTATCCAGGTTCACGTTGTCTGGCCAGGAGTTAATTGGCGCAAAACGTTGGTTACCCGTGGCCGCACCACCGCGCCCATCCGCAACCCGATAGGTGCCCGCCGCGTGCCAGGTTAAACGAATCATCAAACCGCCATAATGACCCCAGTCCGCCGGCCACCAGTCTTGGCTATCGGTCATCAGCGCTAGTAGATCTTTTTTAAGCGCATCGAAGTCTAAAGTTTTAACTTCATCGCGATAGTTAAAGTCAGCTCCAAGCGGATTCGTTTTCGTGTCGTGCTGATGCAGAATATTCAGATTTAGTGCCTTAGGCCACCAATCCATATTTGACATACTGCTTTCGGTCGCACTGCCGTGCATTACCGGACATTTACTCTCAGACATTGGTTCTCTCCCGATCATCGATCTATCAAACTGTTGCGACCAATCTAGGCCTATACAACTAAGTATTCACCAATCCCGGCGATTAATCTAATTGATTAATTGGAAGATTTTGATCGATTTAGGCTGGCATCGAATACACAGCCAGACATCTACCTAATTCTCGAGTCCCATTCTTGAATATATTGTTTACGACCGAGTAATCGCGATAGTTAGAGGCTTGATGGAATAAAACTTGAGCCTTATTAGGCATCTACGAATTTGACACGACAACTAGGGCACACTTTGATCCCCAACCCAACTTTTGAGGTTTTACCATTTGTCAAAAACGGTAATCTCTCTCGGCATTTCGGACATCGCCATACTGCTCTGCCGAGGAAAACTAAGCAGGCGAACCATATAAGCATAATTATCAATTGACCAAGCGTCGTATATCCACCGCCCTTCGACGGCAGCACGGGTATGCTTAAGACTTGTTGGTTTGACACAAACAGGACACAAGCAAACCCAACCAAAAGTACAATAGAAACAGATAAACCTAACCGCCATTTAGTGTTGTAGAAAGCTTTCATAACAGGGCCTTCTTTTGGCTTGTTTAGAAAATACGCCAACATTAACGAACCGGTGAAGGCTGAAGAACTCACTAAAAATTCGCTTATATCTGTCGATAAATTCTTAAATACCGCTAGCATCGAAAACAACGCCACGGCTCCTGATACCGCAATAATCACTCCGATACTAATTTTCAAAATTATTTTGATATACATCATACGACTCGTAGAGTGGCTGTCCAGATTAGTCTCTAATATCCGCCTTCTTTATTGTTCAGAATTGTTTCCAATAAGTCAGGGATACAATCGGGCTTAAATAAATCTGGGTCCACAGATTTCATTTCAGAATAAGACCACCACTTCCAATTTTGAATCGTACATTTTTCCTCGTCTGTCCATTCTGCAGCGAAGACCTCTTCTTGCGAGGAGCAATTCACCAAGTAATACTTCTCTCTCCATATCGCCGGTACTGACCTGGCCACCGCAAAGACTGCTTCTCGCTCAAGCAGCAACTGTCCAATACGTTCTCGCAAACCCGTTTCTTCGTATAATTCTCTTGAAGCCGCATCCAGCGCTGATTCCCCCTTCTTTAGCTCACCACCCGCAGTAGCCCAGAACGGTTCTGATCTATGCTCATCCTTATACTGAAAAAGTAAAAGCTCATCTTTTTCATTGACGATCATCAGCCTTGAGCAATATCGAGTTTCCATTACTTCTCCAAGGTTGTCATAGGGCATTAACGTTGGTAGGGCAAACGTATCTTTCTTGCAGAGACCTGAATTTCAAATCCGGAAAGTATTGAGGAGTGGATGTCCAAATGTACTCTTCGCGGTCGTAGTGAACCAGAATCAAGTTGATCTCTCAATTAAACTCATGTTCTACTCCCTCAAAAGACTCAAGCATTGGGCGGTGATGGTATGCAGGATCGTAGATTGGTTGTCCATATCTAAGCTTTATTCGCCCGCAGAGTGAGAATCCATATCTTTTCTACTATCCGCTCATCAATCTTGCTAGTCGTTCTTAGCAAGCTCTTTTCTTAAAAGTATCCAAGCAAGCAATGAAAGAAAAAAAAGGCAGCAGCCAAGGACAAACCAGGTAGAACCATTCGCTAGTTTTTCGTCCCCAAAGAAAATTCTTTTTGGGTCGTTAGATAGAACAAAAATCTCTATTTTTCCTTTAGATAACAAAGTTTTACTATCTGCCTTAGAGAAATACGGCATAGCAAATAATTCTTGCCCCATAGCCGAATAGCGCACTGAATGCTGATAATTCTTTCCGCTTTCATTTGGCGTTACATGTTCTGGCTTTGTTTTGCTGCCAACGAGTTTCGCAGTAACTTCAATTCTTTTATTTTTATATTCTTGTAACTGATAAAACTCAATTCCTCCAACCACAAACATACAGACAGCAGCTAGAATTAATGCTGCTACAAACCGAATCTTTTTTCTCATAATTACTATCTCGATGAATCGTTGTCTGATACCCACTAGCGCTCTAGATGAGATGCATCTGAGTATCGACTATACTCCTACTTTAGAATACTCTCAAAACTAGAAATAAAGTCCTCATATTGCGGTGCCGCTATGCATAATGCTCTGCAAATTCTATGGAAAATCACCGTATATCTCCCACGTAGGATCATCCGTCAACTCAAGCTCGATGTTAAAACAAGCGATCTTTGACTTGTTTGCTTTGTATACTTGTAGAAATTTCTCTGGATCGCTTACGTAAAATAAAAAGTCGTAGACACCATTATTAAGCACACTGGCTACGTGCAATGAATCCGAATCTTCTTCTATCTTTGGAATGTCTTCATCTTCAAACTCGCTGATTAGATCATAGTCTCGATTTGAGGGAAAACCTTCAACGGTTACTGGGTCGTAGTTAACAGTCAAATAGACTAACTTAGATAAATCTGGATGAGCAGCTATCTCGATCACTCCCTGATTCTTTCTATAGAATGTGACCAATACTGAGTCCTTGTAGCCGACCTCATTTGAAGTCCAAACATCTTCAAATTGAACACGTTTACGATTAAATTTATCCATAATTCTTATAGCGCCTTACCACCTCAATAACTGACTGTTTGAACTCATCAAACTCACCGGAGCCACGACGCGTAGTTCTCTAATTTATCCGCTGTTTTTTTCAATAGCTCGCATACCTTCAAAATATACAGACGCTAGAGATAGATCAAAATTTGCTATCTTGTCATATTGTTCAGGTTTAATGGCCGCCCAATTTATACTCAACATCAGTGGCCTTGCTGCAATATCGTAGACCTCAGTGAAAGGAACCTTGCCCGGGCACAACTCTTTCACTAACTCAGACTCCCGCCATACTTTAAGATAGGTATGAACTATATCTACTTCTTGCTTGTTATTTCCATAAAGGCAAACGCCAGTATTAACTATCACCTTTTCAAACCACCAAGTGAAAGAGCCAACACCTAACTGATCTGAACCAACCCAATCTAATTTTAGCGATCCAATTGCTGTTTCTATTTCCGACTCTCGCTTCTTATTATCGAAAGTGACGCAAGGCCCCAAAGCTCTAATCAAATCTCTATCCTGATTAGAAGTAATATACTTATCATGATCCCAAACATCACCATTTGGAAAGTATGTAATTGCTTCAAATTCCATAAAACAACTTTATACTTACTATCGAGCGAACACGATTCCACCCCAATATTGATTTCGATGAACTTCCAAAACCCTTCGTTTTCACTCTACTGTTCCTCAATGCTCCGTTTTTCCCTGATGTGAAAGCATGCTTTCGCAACAGCATCTTCAACAATAAGTATACGCCTTTAACCCGGACCCGCCACCTTGAATGTGAAGCAAGGTTCTCAAACGTAAATAGAAAGTGAACGGGGCACAGTAAGCGTCTGATAGATTGCTGGGTCTACTAATTCCGCAGATACCACCGATGTTCGCTCCGCTTCGATTACTAAAAACGTTGGCTTCTGGTGTGTTTGTGCTCGCGTTGTCTGCATGCGCGACCACATTCCCTACGCCACAGAATGCGCCACCTAGCACCGATTTATCGCTCTCTGGCGCCATGTTGTTTAATCAAACGTTTGTTGCGCATGGTGGTGAACACCTGAATGATTTAGATAATGTGAGTGTTGGAATCACGGGTCAATGGAAGCAGTTAATCCGGCGTATTCAACCACTGGTAACGGACTATACGTTTCGTGTTGATTCGCAAGAGCGGTTGTTCCCTAAGGAGCGTGTGTATGCTGCGCACTATACCGGCCCTGCTGGCACCAAGTCGGTGTTTCGCAGCCCGGATGCCATTACGGTGCACTATAACGGGGTAAGGTCGACAGACCCTGAAGTTTTGAGCAGCACCGCGCTGACGGCGGATGCGTTTCATCTATTTTTACTGGGTCCTTTAGCACTTGAACCATGGAAGGATCAGTTTGAGCGAATTGCCGATGCGCCGCTGAATGGCGAACTACATCACCGAGTTTATGTGAATCGTGTACCTGGTTTTGGCTATGCTGAACAAGACCAAGTGGTTCTGTGGATTGATGCTAAAACCAAGCTGACACGTATGATTCAAATCACCCTGACTGGTCACGAATCTACCAAAGCAGCGCATGTTGAGGTGGAGTACCTTGATTACCTAGTGGAAGGTGAGTACACCTTTCCTACAAAATTTTTTGAACGGGTAAACGCGCCGATTGCGATTGATGCGCATGCCTGGGAATTAACCGAGCTAACAATAAACTCTAATTATTCGGTTGATGATGTGCGCGAACCAGGATTAGACGAGGCTAAACTCGTTGATTAAACAGGCATAAAAAAAGCGGCAACCGAGGCTACCGCTTTTTTGATCTTTACCGACCAGCTAATCACTTTGGTGATGCTATCGGAAGATGGGTTGTTACTTCTCTGAATTATTGTAACGCTCGGCCGCTTCCAGAATCTCTTTACGCGCTTCGTCTTTACCAACCCAGCCTTTCACTTTTACCCATTTGCCTTGCTCGAGATCTTTATAGTGCTCGAAGAAGTGCGCGATTTTATCGAGCATTTCTTGCTGTACGTCGCGATAGGTAGAAACTTTGTTGTAGAACTTGGTCAACTTTTCAATTGGCACAGCCAGGATCTTGGCGTCACCACCGGCTTCGTCGTCCATTTCGAGCATGCCGATTGGACGGCAGCGCACGACTGAACCCGTTACCAACGGGAAGGGCGCCAGTACCAAAACGTCGGCCGGATCTCCATCGTCAGACAGAGTTTGTGGAATGTAGCCATAATTGCATGGGTAATGCATTGCAGTCGACATAAAACGATCAACAAACATTGCGCCGGTTTCTTTGTCTACTTCGTATTTGATTGGGTCACCGTAACGTGGAATCTCCACGATCACGTTCACATCATCTGGCAGTGACTTACCTGGGCCTACATTATTGAGAGACATCTTGATTGCTCCGAAAAGTTGGTCTTGAAAAATTGGCTGTATTATACTGATTTGACGGTTTTAAACAGCCGCACTTGTTCAAAAAGCAGTCAAAATATAAACCAAAATAAGGGAACCAGGGATTTGAGCGATTTTCTACGCATGCGGTTTTACCTACGTCATACCAAAGGCGGAAATTTCATCACCCTTCAATCGGTTCCTAATACTAAAAGTCACTCCCAAAAAGTGGATTCGAGGCCAAGCCAAGTAGAAGTTTGTTAGTTTATTGATCAATCTAATTTGCACCACTTGAGGCCTGGTAGCCGTTTTTGCGTCGGCAGGGAGTAACTCAGGGTTGCAATCGCTGTACCGATTGTCTTGGTGAGAGTGATACCGCTTACGGGAAGAACCCGGAGGACACTCTATGTCTGTACAAGCTGTACCCGCCTTGTTTGGCGTTGTTGGTTTACTGTTTGCTTTCATCATCTACATGATGATTTCAAAACAAAAGGTGTTAGGCGGCAAAGTCGCCAACATTGGTGAACAAATCCATATCGGTGCCATGGCATTTATGCGGCGCGAATATATGATTCTGTTTGCCTTTGTTGCCATTCTCGCTGTGTTGGTCGCGGTATCCGATCTCGGCCTGCACACCATGTACGCATTTCTACTCGGCGCATTCTGTTCTGCCTTCGCTGGTTATATTGGTATGTTTACGGCTACCAAAGCGAATACTCGCACCACCACCGCTGCACACGAGCAAGGCGCTTCCGCTGCGCTTGTTACCGCGTTTAACGGTGGTTCGGTGATGGGCTTAACAGTGGCATCGATGGGTTTGTTCGGTCTGGGTATTCTGTACTACGTGTACGGAGCAAACGCTGAAAGCGCGCATACCATTCACGGATTCGGTATGGGTGCGTCGGTGGTTGCGTTGTTCTCTCGAGTTGGCGGCGGCATTTTCACCAAGAGTGCGGATGTTGGCGCAGATCTCGTTGGTAAAGTTGAGGCCGGGATTCCCGAAGATGACCCTCGCAATCCAGCAGTGATTGCCGATAACGTTGGCGACAACGTTGGTGATGTTGCCGGTATGGGTTCAGACATCTTTGAATCTTACTGCGGCTCAATGATCGCGACCATTGCGATTGCCTCTACGCTAGGCGCTGGTGTGCTAGCGAGTCTTGGCGGCAAACAGGAAGCACTCATGGGACTACCCTTAGCATTAGCATCGATCGGCTTGATCTGTTCTGTATTAGGTATTTTGTTGGTTGCTTTAATGAGTAACAGCTCAGCGGAAAAAGCCTTGCGAGCTGGTACTATGGGCTCGTCTCTGCTGTTTATTCTGGCATCGTATTTTCTGATTAGTAAGTTCGGTATCGCCAACTCAGTATGGTATTCCGTGGTGATAGGCTCTGTCGGCGGGATCATCATTGGTCTTGTGACGGAGTATTACACTGCCGGCAAACCAATTCGTACCATCGCAGCATCCGGTGAAACTGGGCCTGCAACGGTAATTATTTCGGGCTTAGCGATTGGCATGCAATCCGTTATCGTGCCGATCTTAACGCTGTGCGGCATTATTTATTTCGCTAGCCAGTTTGCTGGTCTCTACGGCGTGGCGATTGCAGCGGTTGGTATGCTCGCCACGGTCGGGATCACCATGGCCATCGATGCCTACGGCCCAGTCGCGGATAACGCGGGCGGGATTGCCGAGATGGCTGGTTTAGGCGCGGATACGCGCAAGATCACCGATTCATTGGATGAAGTAGGCAATACGACAGCGGCCATCGGTAAGGGGTTTGCGATTGGCGCTGCGGCGCTGGCGGCTTTAGCAATCATCTCGGCCTACATCGAAACCGTGTCCCTACGCATTGACGGCTTCAGCCTCCAGATCAACGACCCGAGCGTATTAGTGGGCATGTTTATTGGCGGCATATTCCCATTTTGGGTAAGCAGCCTCACCATGACAGCGGTCGGTGATGCGGCATTCGATATGATCAAAGAAGTGCGTCGTCAGTTTAAAGAAATACCAGGCTTGCTTGAAGGCACCAGCCAACCCGACACAGCCACATGCGTAGATATTGCGACCACCGCAGCTTTGAAACGCATGGTTCTACCCGGTGTTCTGGCCGTGGCTGCTCCGGTGGTAGTTGGTTTTGGCATCGGCGCCGAAGCCTTGGGTGGTATGTTGGGCGGTGCCTTACTTGGCTGTGTTCTATTGGCAATCACCATGGCTAACGCTGGCGGAGCCTGGGACAACGCGAAGAAGTATGTCGAACGCGGTAATCACGGTGGCAAAGGCTCTCCAACCCATGCGGCAGCCGTGGTCGGAGATACGGTTGGCGATCCATTCAAGGACACCAGCGGCCCTTCGATGAATATTCTGATCAACGTGATGGCAATCGTGAGTTTGGTGATAGCCCCGTTATTGAGTCACTAACAACTTCTAACACTCAATCCAAAAACGGCATCTTCGGATGCCGTTTTTTTATAAGTACTTATTTATTTCTGGTAGAAAGAACTCACTCACCAGGATTTGAGTTTGGCGGTAGTCATACGGCGTTCGTCGCGCATAGTAACGCTGGCCATTCACATCGATGTCGGCAAACTGACGTTTCGACACGCGAATACGCCCATTCTTGAACAACAGGTGACCAAGTGGCGTTTGACCGAGCTTTCCTAATCCTCCCTGGCCATTATTGGCCACCGCCAACGGCATAATGCTACGCGCAAACACAACGGCTTCGCCGTGAACATGTAATTCAACTTCACGGACACCGGCAACAAGCTTTGTTGCCCTCGCCATCTTTTGCTGTTCATGCACAAACGGAATGGTAAGGTGTTGACGTAGAACTTGCACTTCAAAGTTACCAGCACTCAGATCAATTAGCGCTGCGGTCAAAGAACCACGATCAGCAATAATTGATCTCAGTGGTTCTGGTGCGGACGGTTGCGTGATAGGCGTATCTTGCCGCCAACGCGTATGACGCGCTAAGTGCTGGTATAAAGGGTCCATAAAATAGAGTAGGGAATTCGGCGCGCTTTTTACCAGCGCTTAATCTTTGGATTCAGCGTCGTTTAAAATTGGCAAAGGCACATGAATAAGTGAACAAATCACTCGCAGCATCTCGTGTTCTTCAGTCACGATCTTTCGGTCATCGAGTACGGTGCGCGCTAGGGCAGCAACCACCTTTGATTTCTCGCTCGCACTCAGTTCATCTAACTCATCGATTGCCTTATCAAGATCATGTTGCCAGTCGTCGGTGAAACTCAGATTGGTGTGGTTAATATCGACCACAGCCATACCAGCACGAAATGCTTTTTGCGCCGCTTGCAAACCCGCAGCAGTCTTGCTGTTTTGCCCGTGTGCCGCCACCACACTCACCACCTTGGTTAATTCATCGACACAATCTTTTAATTTACCAGAGCCATGCAACTTAGTACGATTCGGTGTGTGCGCTTCATACATATACTGCTTAACTAAACGCGAAAGCAAATACTCAAAGGAATCGATGCGTTTATCGGCAGCGGCCAATAGATCGATAGTCTCCAGAATATTTTCGATGTCGCTCATCGGGCGACGCTTCAGATTCGGAAAACAGATTTCTAATAAAGGCAGGCGTTGATCAGCCTGTACCGTGCCATGCGCGGTCAGCAGGTGACGCAGTTTCTGTTCTGAAATATCACCCATTTGTTTGACCACGATCAACAGTTGTTGCTCACGTAGTTCTGGGTCGTTGTCGAGTAAGCAGTAGAACAACACTTCCGGTGCCCACTCTAGACTCCGTGCAGCGCTGGAAATCCCTTCCGACAACGACGCAGTAATCATGGCAGCGGCAGCGATACGCTCCATATCTGGATTACCGATGTTGCTGACCATGTTTTCAAAATCAAACAAACCGCCGGATTTTTTGCGTTCGGCCTTGCGAGCTTGTTCTTCCTCGGCGATCACGGCTTCAGCATGCTCGCGATGCTCTTGTTTGCGTAACTTTGCCGCAAGGTCTCGTATTTCACCAGGGTCGAATCGTTTTTCGATTCGCTCGATTCGTTTTTCTAATGGCGGATGAGTTGCAAACATGAGTTGGCGATATCCACTACCGAAGAGCATATGACTGACTTCCTCAGCGTCACCTTTTAGATAAGACGAGTGATCAAAAGCGGCAATTTTTTTGAGGGCACCGGCAATACCAGATGGATCACGCGTAAATTGTACTGCTGATGCGTCGGCGAGGTACTCGCGCTGACGAGACAATGCGGATTTCATCCAGCGTGCAAAGAACAACCCGATGTAGCCAATAGCCATCAAGCCAATACCAACCGCCACGATGGCACCGGCATTGTTATCACGTGATGAACGACGATAACTGGTCGCGTGCAGGAATTTTCGGCCCAGAATCGCAATGACCATGATGCCGAAAATCACGCCCATCATACGAATATTGATACGCATGTCGCCATTAAAAATATGGCTAAATTCGTGAGCCACCACGCCTTGCAGCTCGGCTCGCGTAAGCTTCTCTAAGGTCCCCTGGGTGACAGCGATGGCAGCGTCAGCGGGCGTGTAGCCGGCGGCAAAGGCATTAATACCTGGCTCGTTTTCCATCACATACACTTCTGGTACCGGTGCGCCAGAGGCGAGCGAAATTTCTTCTACCACGTTGTATAAACGGCGTCGTAATGGATCTCGTGTATCTGGAGTGACAATGGTTGCGCCCATGTCACGTGCGACCTTGCCACCACCACTGCGGAGTGCGGCTATTTTACCCAAACTCGATAAACCGATGATCGAAGCAGTGACCCCACTACTGGTGAGTAGGAGTCCGGCATTGTTGGTCCAGAGATCCTTATTCGCGATGCCTGATAAAGCACCCTGAGACACATAATTCGCACCGTCCATCACTGGGCCGTGTGCAGCAAGAAAAACCAGTACGATCAAATCCACCGCCAAAACGATTAATAACGTGACAGCGATAAAAGCAAAGATAATCCAACGGGATTGAGAGCGCGCCTTGGCCTGGTGTTCAAAGAAGTTCATGTCCTGCTATTGTCTCCGGATAGGCTGTGGGGAAGGGTGCCGCCTACCTCCCGTAGACGGCACATGAGATCAATACGACTTAGAAAGTAACCTTTGGTACCTCACGCATTTTTTCATCTTCCAGCTCCAGTAATTCAGCCGGTTTGAAGGTAAACCAACCAGCAATAAAATTACTTGGGAATTGCTCACGCAGGTTGTTGTACATCATCACAGAATCGTTATAAGCCTGACGCGCGAACGAAACTTTATTTTCGGTCGTTGTCAGCTCCTCAGACAACTGCATCATATTTTCATTAGCCTTGAGGTCTGGGTACGATTCAGACAAAGCGAATAAGCGTCCCAAAGCACCGGTTAAACCTTGTTCAGCTTGACCCAGCTGCTTCATCGCATTCGGGTCTGTAGGATCAGCTTTGGCCGCACTCAACCCAGAAACCGCAACATTACGCGCCTGAATAACTGCTTCGAGCGTTTCTTTTTCATGGGACATATAGCCCTTGGCTGTTTCGACCAGATTAGGAATCAAGTCATGACGGCGTGTGAGCTGCACGTCGATTTGTGCAAAGGCATTTTTGTAGCCGTTACGAGCCGCAACCAAACGGTTGTAAAGACTAATTCCGTAGAAAACTAAACCTACGAAAATTAGAAGAAGAATAGTGCCTGTTCCCATATCAATTGTCCTCAAAAAGTGTGGTTGCTACTTTATATCAGATAAGGGCAGGGGAAGGGAAATTCACTACAGAATCTTTAAATACCATGAACTCGCCACTTTTCCTACGCGTACAAAAAAGCCCGTTATTGTTACCAATAACGGGCCTTTGAGGATGCTTACAAACAGCCTTATGATCGCTTCTTGAGACGCTTTTTCAACGCTTGAAGCTGTGCAGCAGCTTGGGCCAACTCGGCTTTCGCACGCGCGTAATCGATATCGGCTTTGCTGTCTTTCAGTGCCTGTTCTGCTTTACGCTGGGCTTCCAGTGCAGCGGCTTCGTCCAGATCGTCTGCGCGAATCGCAGTGTCAGACAAAACGGTTACTTTCTTTGGCGTGACTTCTAAAATGCCACCAGAAACGTAGATCACTTGCTCTTCGCCATCGGCAGTTTGAACGCGCACATCACCAGCTTTTAGCTTGGTCAACAGCGGCGTGTGCTGTGGATAAATACCCAACTCACCGGCCGCCGCCGTGGCGATCAACATGGTGGCTTCGCCCGAGAAAATCTCGTTTTCGGCGCTCACCACTTCAACTTGCATAGTACTCATATCTTAGCTCTCGATTGGGTTGTCCAACTCGGCTGACAACAACGTCGTCATCGCTTGGAGGCTGAAACACACATTCACGGCTCGCGAATGTTGCTTCAAGCCTCACATCAACGACGTGAGTCTTAGCTCATGCCTTTGGCTTTCTCGATGACTTCTTCAATACCGCCAACCATGTAGAACGCTTGCTCTGGGTATTGATCCATCTCGCCACTCAGAATCGCTTTAAAGCCAGCGATGGTTTCTTTCAGTGACACGTACTTACCTGGCGAACCGGTAAATACTTCCGCCACGAAGAAAGGTTGTGACAAGTAACGTTGAATTTTACGTGCACGAGCAACGATTTGTTTGTCTTCTTCAGACAACTCATCCATACCCAGAATCGCGATGATGTCACGCAGTTCTTTGTAACGTTGCAGCGTGTTTTGAACGCCACGTGCTACTTGGTAGTGGTCGTCACCGATGACCAATGGATCAAGCTGACGAGACGATGAATCCAGTGGATCTACCGCAGGGTAAATACCCAACTCAGCGATTTGACGTGACAGTACCAGCGTTGCGTCCAAGTGCGCGAACGTGGTTGCAGGTGACGGGTCAGTCAAGTCATCCGCAGGTACGTATACCGCTTGGAACGAGGTGATCGAACCAGACTTAGTTGATGTAATACGCTCTTGCAGCGCACCCATCTCACCAGCCAGTGTTGGTTGGTAACCTACCGCTGAAGGCATACGACCCAGCAGTGCTGACACTTCGGTTCCCGCCAAGGTGTAACGGTAGATGTTGTCAATAAACATCAGTACGTCACGGCCTTCGTCACGGAAATATTCCGCCATGGTCAAACCAGACAGCGCAACACGCAGACGGTTACCAGGAGGCTCGTTCATCTGACCGTATACCATCGCTACTTTGTCCAGTACGCCGGCTTCTTTCATTTCATAGTAGAAGTCGTTACCTTCACGAGTACGCTCACCAACACCAGCGAATACTGACAGACCTTCCTGTGCAACCGCGATGTTGTTAATCAATTCCATCAGGGTAACCGTTTTACCTACACCGGCACCACCGAACAGACCAACCTTACCACCTTTGGCGATCGGCATGATCAAGTCGAT